>JAQCEO010000064.1 GCA_027729805.1 Actinomycetota bacterium | reverse complement strand
CGCCGAGCGCGGCGCCACTCGCACGGCGGTACGCACCGCCGGGTTGATGATCGTCGGCAACCTCGTGATCTACGCGGTCGGTGTCACCTGGCTCAAGTTCGCTATCGGTGTCGACTGGGCCACCGCCATCGCCTTGGGCGCCACCCCATTCTTGATCGGTGATGCGATCAAGATTGCCGCAGCGGCCGGCTTATTGCCACTGACCTGGCGGGGCCTTCGCAAGGCGGGGTTGAGCGAGTAACACCGGAGTTGACGCTGCCCTAGTGCAGCGAGGCCAGTACTTCGTCCACCATCGCGGTGGTGGTGCCCGGATGCAAGAACACCAAACGCCCGACCGTCTCCCCGCGCCATGCACTGTGCGTTACAAAAGCCGTCTGGTCCCGCAGCAGCCGGCGCCCCCAAGCTTCGTAATCCGCATGTGTCCAACCTAATCGGCGAAAAAGGATCACTGATAAGTCCGGTTCGCGGATTAACTCCAGCTGCTCCGAGCTGCGAATTAGTTCAACCGCGTACTTCGTCATTGCCAGCGAGTAGTCGACCGCATCGCGGTAAGCGTCAAGGCCGTTAACGGCGAGGGAGAACCAAAGGGCCATACCCCGAGCCCGCCTGGTCAAGTGAAATGCCAGATCGCTCGGGTTGAAGTCATCATCACCTTCGTGAATCACGTCAAGGTAGGACGCATTTTGGGTGTGCACGGCTTTGGCTAGGAGTGGATCTCGGTAAATCAGGGCCGCGGAATCAAATGGCGCAAACCACCACTTGTGCGGGTCCATAACTATTGAATCCGCATGCTCAACTCCGTCATAACGGTGGCGCAGCCGCCTAGACAACATGCCGGCGCCACCATAGGCACCGTCGACATGGAACCACCAGCCATGCTCCTCGGCGACCTGCGCGGCCCCGGCTAAATCGTCAATGATCCCGGCGTTGGTAGTGCCGGCGGTTGCCACAATGGCGACTACTTCACCCGCGTCTGGATTACCCGCAAGTGCTGCGCGGATATCGGCTTCGGTCATCCGCCCATCTAAGGTTGACACCACCAGAGCATCCATCGAAACAATATTCAACGCGCTCTTAATTGACGAGTGGGCCTGGTCACTAACCACCACCCGCATGCGCATCTCTGGTAAGCCCGCCTCAATCCTTCGGTACCGCGCAGTATCGCGCGCAACGACCAATGCCGAAAGATTTCCGGCAGACCCACCTGACACGAAAACCCCGCCCGCCGACGTGGGCAGACCGGCGACATCCGCAAGAACTCGCAGCGCCTGGTTTTCGGCCATAACGGCACCGGCCGCCTCCAGCCATGAGCAGCCTTGCAACGAAGCGGCTGAAACAACCATGTCAAAGAGCAGTGCGGCCTTGGTCGGCGCCGCCGGAATGAAAGCGAAAAACCGTGGGCTGTCCGATGACAGGATTGTCTCGGCAAGGTGATCGACATAGATGTCGAGGACTTCCTTGGCCGGCCGGGGGCCGTCGCCGATTAGCCCGGCCATAACACCCTCAAGTTGCTGACGATCCCCTAGTCCGTCCAACGAGGTATCGGTCATGGCCAAGCGTTCCTTCACATAATCAGTCATCAACTCGGTCATTTCCCGGTCGAAGATATGCATGCGATCGGCAGCCGCCGGAAATACTGGCATCGAAACTATCGAGTTGGTTACACCAGGCGACACGTGGTGGCCTTTCCGTTCGCCGTGGGGAAAACACACGGTGGGCACGCCGTCAGTCCATCTGCCAGCAGGCGCCGGACTTAGTCTAGCGATCAGTGTTCTGCTAGGCCGAAGCGCTCGTGCATCCGGCGCAGTGGTGCGGGGGCCCACCAGTTACCGCGGCCCGCAATACGCATGAATGCCGGGACCAGCAGTAGCCGCACGATGGTTGCATCGAGCAGAATCGCCACCGTTACCCCGACTCCCAAGATTTTGATATTGGTCACCGAAGCTGGAATAAATGCAGCAAAGTTTACAGCCAATAACAGTGCGGCGGCGGTGATGATGCCGGCAGATCGCTGGAGTCCGAGGGCGACCGATGCGGTGTTATCGCCGGTACGGTCGTACTCTTCCTTGATCCGGGAAAGTAAAAACACCTCGTAGTCCATCGATAGCCCGAAGGCAACTATCGCCGTCAGAACTACCGTTGAGGTATCGATTGTGCCGGTGTTTACGAAGTCGCCGACCAACCAGCTCAGGTGGCCATCTTGGAAAATCCAGACCATCACACCGATAGCGGCCGACAAACTCAAAATGTTGAGGATCATTGCCTTGATCGGCAGCAAAATACTGCCCGTAAAAAGGAACAGCAATATCAGCACAGTTATCAGCACCCAACCCAGGGCCCAGGGCAGCACCTGCGAAATCCCACGTTGTGAGTCGGTGTACTGCGCGGCGAAACCACCGACCAGCACCTGGGCACTGGGTGCTGGGACCGCGCGCAACTGTGCGATCACAACTTCAGCTGCTGGACTACGCGGCCGCTCGGTCGAGGTCGCAATCAATCTGGAATAACCGTCTGAAGTCAAGGCGGTACGGCCTGTCGGGTCACCGATCCGTGCGCCACCCTCGAACATGCCAGCGGGTGAATCCACGCCCTTGATGGTTGCGATCAGCGAGAGGTCTGCCGCGTACGCTGCAATCGCCTCGGCATCGACACCGGCCGGCACAATGACATCAATTGGCGCGCCACCCAACCCGGGGAAGTACTCGGTGATAGCCGCTGAATCCAGCACAGAATAGTTGTCACGCGGCAGCGCCCGCTCATCGATCTGCCCAAACTTGGCTCCGAGTGCGGGCCAAGCTAAGAGCATCAGCACCGCGATACTGCCGATCGCGACCGGCCAAGGCCTGCGCATGATCGCCGTTGCCAAGGTCGCCCAGCGGGCGCCGCGATTTGGCCTATCGACTGACCGTCGAATACGAAGTGAATTAATTCGCGGTCCGAGTAGCCCAAGAACCGCCGGGAGCACGATTACCGCACCGATCACCGCGAATACCACGACGGAGATACCGCCGTAGGCGAATGAGCGCAGGAAGAACTGCGGGAAGAAGAGCATCGCGGCCAAAGTCAAGGCCACGGTTAATCCTGAGAAGACAACCGTTCGGCCCGCACTGGCCACGGTGCCCGCTACTGCGGCGCTCACCTCCTTCCCGCTCGCAAGTTCTTCGCGAAAGCGACTAACGACAAGTAGCGAGTAGTCGATCCCAAGGCCGAGGCCGAGGCCGGTTACCAAGTTAAGAGCGAAAATGGAAACGTCGGTTTGGTACGTGAGTAGATACAGGACGAAGAAGCTACCGAAAATCGAGGCCAAACCGACCATTAACGGCATCCCTGCCGCGACCAAACTTCCAAAGACGATCAACAACAAGATGGTCGTCAGCGGAATGGCGATGGCCTCCGACTTTGCCAAATCTGAACTGATCTGCCCGGTGATCGCCTGGCTGACCACCGATGATCCGCCCAGGTAAACTTGCGTCGCACCTAGGTCAACGGCTCCAACAATTTGTTTTACTTCATCGGTGATGTCGCTCGCGGCGACTGTGCTAGTTGGTTCATAAGTAACCAGCAGGACCGCCCCATTACCGTCCGAGCTGGTCAGACTCGGGCTAGGTGTCAGCCAGTAGGAAGTCACCCGCTTAACGCCACCTATCGCAGCAATATTCGTGGTGAGCGATTTACCCATGGTGGCAAAAATTGGATCATCGGCGGGCACCACCCCCTTAAGGGCGACAACAAGATCGGCGTCGGGTGAGTCGAATTCGGTTTGGAGGATTGCCTCCACCGCCGCAGAATCCGATCCGGGGTCATTAAAGCCGCCGCTATCGAGTTTCGGTAGCACTCGAAACCCGAAGACCGCAAAAAAGACAATGCCGATCAACGCCGACGCAAAAACCAGTCGCCGCCGGCGATAAACTGCCGCGCCCAGCCGCTCAAACACCGTAAATCCCCATTCGACGCTTCTGCAGCACGGGCCAACCCCAACTATCTATGTAACACTCTACGGACAGCATCGCACTGGAGGAAAAATTACCTTGGCCCCTAATCGGATTTTGGCGAGCAGCGGCGGGTTCGTCACCACCCCCGGGCTTTGGGGGGTGCTTCGCCCTGGGGGCATCATGCTGGAAGCGCTGCGCCTAAGTGGTAAGGATCGACCACGTGTTTGTCTGGTTCTTACCGCCAGCGGGGATAGCCCCGAATATCTAGCGGGCATGTATTCAGCGCTAGCCGGAGCTAATTGCGATGTTGACCACCTTGCGCTCTTCACCCAGCCGAATCGGGTCGTTGGCGAAGCCATCACAAGAGCCGATGTGGTTTGGGTCGGCGGGGGCAGCGTCGCGAATCTACTCGCCCTTTGGAAGCTGCACGGAGTAGACGATGCGATGCGCGAGGCCTGGGAACGCGGCACCATCTTGGCGGGGGTAAGCGCCGGCTCAATTTGCTGGCACGTGGGCGGTCCCACTGACTCATTTGGCGCGCAGCTGCAAGTCGTCACAAACGGCCTTGGCTTTATCCCATATGGAAACGGCGTGCACTACGACTCCGAAGCCGGCCGCCGCCCCCTTTTACATGAACTCGTTAAGGTACGAACGCTGCCAACTTCATACGCAACCGATGACGGCATCGCGATTTTGTACGAGGGCACCGAACCTGTTGCGGTTATCGCCGATACCCCCGGTGCTACCGGAACCGGGCCAGCCGCATACCGCGTGGAACTTGTTGACGGGGAGATAATGGAAACCAGACTCGAGGTCGGGCCAATTACCTTGAGTTAGTCCGCTTGGTGCCTTTTAACCCTCGCAGCAGCACTACAAGACCAAGGATGAAGACGACACCACCCATGTAGGTCCAGAAGATTTCACCGGTCATCGGGCTTCCCTTGACAGAGCCGAGTCCTTGGAAGAACCAAACGACGCCAACCAGCATGACGATTACGCCGCCAGCCACCACCCAAAGATTTTGCTTCTTCATGCCGAAAACACCCCTAACTCTTGCGCACACATACCCCGGCAGCGGCTTCCAGCACCAATAACGCTGCCAGGCGCACGGTGCGCGCATCTGGTGCGTCGATCGTCGCATCAACCTCGGTGATATCCAGGGACGACACGCGCGGATCGGCGGCCGCCAAGAAAGCTGCCTGCCGTAACTCGTCGGCGCTGATCCCGCCCGGTGCGGCGGCCGGGCAAGCCGGTACCACCGAACGATCACATACATCAACATCTAGATCGACGTGGATTGGGCCATCGCCGGCCCCGGCAATGGCCAGCGCCGACGCCATTACGCCCGCCATCGAAGTGGTACGAAGGGATGCGCGAGTGATGACGGTGATGCCAAAATCGCGCGCGCGCGCTGCGTATTCCGGAGAGTTCGAGTAGTCGGCAATCCCGATTTGCACCACCCGGGCCCCGGCTAACCCAGCCTCAATCAACCGACGAACTGGCGAGCCGTTGCTGTCGCCATCGCGCAAATCATGATGTGCGTCAAGGGTTATCAAGCCAGCTTGCGCAATCTTTTCACCCCAGACCCCGAGTGCTACCGAATAGGTAATGGAGTTATCGCCACCGAGCGCGACCAGAAAACCAAGATTTGCCTGCGCATGTGCAAGGCGGGTCATCACCCGTTTTTCGCCCGCCGGCCCGTCCGGCTCCTCGATATCTCCGGCGTCTACCAATCGCATGGTTGCGAGGTCAACCCCGTGTTCCGCCGAATAGGTGGAGTAGCGAAGAAGTGCCGCACGAACGGCTGCTGGCGTTGCGTGCGCACCCGTCGGGCTGATTGACGTACGCCACGCTGGGACCCCGATCAAGGTTAGATCCGCAGCGCTCTCGCCGCCCGCCGAAAAAAGGTGGCCGGCCCGCGGCCAGCGCGGATCACTCGGAAGCGTCGTCGAGCTCATGCCCACTTCGCCTTCATACCGCGCCTTCCTTCATTCCCATTCGCCGCGAGAGTTCGACGGCCGCTCGTATGGCGGCAGCCGCCAGCCTAGAGTGTTGCGCGCGGGCCGCGACTTTATCGGAGAACGTGACCCCGATCGATGCGACCGGACGATGATTATGGTCGCGGACGGCCACAGCGACCGAGGAGAACCCGGCGGTCACCATCCCCCGCTCCTGGGCGTAGCCCCGGGCCCGTTCCTCCTGGAGGAGGCGGCGTAACTGCGGTAATGACATCGGGCCGACCCCGGTGCGATCGATGAAGGCGCCCGGGTTTGGGAACAGGGCGCGCACCTGGGCTGCCGGCAAGTACGCGAGCATGGCCCGCCCCGACGCCGTCAATGAAGCTGGTAGCCGAACCCCAACTTCAGCAACGATGGTGATCGGCCGTTTAGTTGTTTCCTTCAAAAGATAAAGGGTTTCCCGGCCATGCAGGACACCAAGATGGGCCGCTAACGCCGTGGTGCTCCCGGCCTCCGCTACGAGCCGCGCCAATAGTGGTCGAGCCAAACGCTCCAACGGCTCATGGCGCAGGTAGGCGGCCCCGATTTCAAATGCGGTTACCCCAAGGCCCCACCGACGTTCCTCCGGGAAATGCACCACGAAGCCTTCTTGCTCCATCGCCGCCAGCAGGTGATAGGTCGAGGAGCGCGGCAGGCCAAGTGCCACGCCAAGGGCCCCCGCCGTCATCGGGCCGGGGGCCTGGGCCAGCACCCGAAGTGCCCCCATGGCCCGCGTTGCTGCTGGTGCGTTCCCGGCCACCCGACTCCAAAATCTCGTATTTCAGACACTGCTCGGGCCAAGATAGCGCGCGCGGGCACCGACCGGAGTCCAATTGCCCTATGAACTCATCATTTGTTAGCGGCCCCCGCCCGGTGCGCGCCGCTACCGGCACCACCTTGACCGCCCGCGGCTGGCAGCAAGAGGCCGCCCTGCGAATGCTGCAGAACAACCTCGACCCCGATGTCGCAGAGCACCCCGATGAGCTCGTTGTCTACGGCGGCACCGGCAAGGCCGCCCGCAACTGGGCCAGCTTCGACGCGCTGGTACGCACACTGACAAATTTAAGAGCCGACGAGACCATGCTCGTGCAATCAGGTAAACCGGTCGGCGTAATGCAAACCCACGAATGGGCACCCCGGGTACTAATTGCGAACTCGAACCTCGTCGGTGACTGGGCCAACTGGCCGGAGTTTCGGCGCCTAGAGCATCTTGGCCTCACGATGTATGGGCAGATGACCGCCGGTTCGTGGATCTACATCGGCACCCAAGGCATCTTGCAGGGCACCTACGAAACATTTGCCGCGGTGGCTGAGAAAAAATTTGGGGGCACCCTCGCAGGTACCCTCACAGTTACCGCTGGCTGCGGTGGCATGGGCGGCGCCCAGCCCCTTGCAGTCACGATGAATGAAGGCGTCTGCCTGGTCATCGATATCGACGGCACCCGCCTTCGGCGCCGGGTCGAAACCCGCTACCTAGACGAGATAGCCGACAACCTCGATGATGCCATTGATCGTGCACTAGCAGCGAAGACGCAGCGCAAGGCGCTATCAATTGGCCTGGTCGGCAATGCGGCCACTATTTTGCCGGAGTTACTGCGCCGCGACGTGCCGATTGACATTGTCACCGACCAGACATCAGCACATGACCCACTGTTCTATATTCCTGAGGATATTGATTTTGACGATGCCCATGAATACGCCGACAAGAAGCCGGATGAATTCACCGAGCGAGCCCAGGCTTCAATGGCCAAGCATGTAGAAGCGATGGTTGGCTTCATGGAAAAGGGTGCGGAAGTCTTTGACTACGGCAATTCGATTCGCGATGAAGCCCGCAAGGGCGGGTACAAGCGCGCCTTCGCTTTCCCAGGGTTCATACCGGCCTATATCCGGCCATTGTTCTGTGAGGGCAAAGGACCATTTCGCTGGGTTGCACTCTCTGGGGATCCGAAGGATATTCACCGCACGGACCGAGCCATACTTGATCTGTTCCCCGATAACGACCACCTGCGCCGATGGATAACAATGGCCCAGGAGCGCGTCGCCTTCCAAGGCCTACCTGCCCGGATCTGCTGGCTTGGCTACGGTGAACGCGATAAGGCCGGCTTGGCTTTCAACGAGCTCGTTGCCAGCGGTGAGATATCGGCACCGATTGTCATTGGGCGCGACCACCTAGATTGCGGGTCGGTGGCATCTCCTTACCGGGAAACCGAGTCAATGCTCGACGGGTCCGATGCGATCGCTGACTGGCCCCTATTAAATGCCATGGTCAATATTTCATCCGGCGCCTCGTGGGTTTCTATCCACCACGGCGGCGGGGTTGGTATCGGAAGGTCGATCCACGCAGGGCAGGTCAGTGTCGCCGATGGCACCCCCCTCGCTGCCCAAAAACTCGCGCGAGTGCTGTCCAACGACCCTGGCATGGGAGTTATCCGCCATGTCGATGCGGGGTATGACCTCGCGGTGGACGTCGCCCGCGAGCGCCACGTGCATATTCCAATGCTCGACACCGAACCGGATCTCGAGTAAATCACGTGAGCGCTACCGCACTTACAAATATTGGTGCCCTTGTCACCAATGATGCGACCTTGGGTAATGGCGCCCTCGGTATCATCGAAGACGCGGCTTTGATTTTTGAGGGCGAACAAATCACGTGGGTGGGGCCCGCCACCAAAGCGCCAATCGCCGACAAACAAATTGATCTGGCAGGTCGGGCGGTGCTCCCTGGTTTCGTCGATAGTCATGCCCACCTGATGTTCGCCGGTGACCGCTCAGCCGAATTCGCCGCTCGGATGGCCGGTAGTCCGTACCACGCAGGGGGCATCCAGAGCACGGTCGCAATGACGCGCGCCGCGTCCGATGAGCAATTACGGGAAAATCTCACGCGGTTAGTCAATGAGCTGCATTCAACGGGCATCACCACTTTCGAGACCAAGTCCGGCTACGGCCTAACGGTCGCCGATGAAAGTCGCGCCCTGGCTATCGCGGGCGCACTTACTCCCGAGACCACCTATTTGGGGGCGCACGTGGTGCCGGTTGAATTTGCCGATAACCCAGCGGGCTACGTCGACTTGGTAACTCACGAAATGCTCACCGCTTGCGCTCCGCACGCCAAATGGATAGATGTCTTCTGTGACCGCGGCGCCTTTGATGGAGACCAAGCCCGGGCGATTCTTCGGGCCGGGATCGATCAGGGGTTAATGGCTCGCGTGCACGCCAACCAATTGCAGGCAGGCCCTGGCGTTGCGGTGGCGGTCGAGATGGCCGCCGCTTCGGCCGACCATTGCACCCATCTCACCGACACCGACATTGAGTTGCTCGCCGGTAGTAATACCGTTGCCACCCTCCTACCGGGGGCCGAGTTCTCCACCCGCTCCCCTTACCCAGATGCCAGGCGCCTACTTGATGCCGGAGCGACAGTGGCCATCGCAACTGATTGCAACCCGGGGTCTAGCTACACCACCTCGATGCCATTTTGTATCGCGGTCGCGGTTCGCGATATGCACCTAACACCGGACGAAGCAGTGTGGTCAGCGACGATGGGTGGCGCCCGGGCCCTGCGCCGAACCGATATCGGCAGGCTCACCGTGGGTGCGCGGGCCGATATTCTCGCCCTTGATGCCCCCTCGCACGTGCACCTTGCCTACCGGCCGGGGGTGGACCTGACTCATCAGGTCTGGATCGGCGGCAGAGCGCATAGAGTCGCGTCATGAACACGGTCACGATCGGCACCAGCGACCTGACCATGGACGAAGTGATCGCTATTGCAAGAGGCCAAGCCAACATCACCGTCGCCGCAGATGCACTGGCGGCCATGGCGCATAGCCGAAAGCAAATCGAGATCCTCGCCGCAGCGAGCACCCCGGTCTATGGGGTGTCCACCGGCTTCGGCGCCTTGGCGCAACGACATATTCCGGCGGAACTGCGCACCCAACTACAGCGTTCACTCATCCGATCGCATGCGGCCGGCACCGGTGCACCCGTTGAGCGCGAAGTAGTGCGCGCCACCATGGCCCTGCGTCTGAAGACGCTCGCATCCGGGCGCACCGGTGCGCGACCGATCGTGGCCCAGACCATGGCCGCCCTACTTAATGCCCAGATCACACCGGTCGTCTATGAGTACGGGTCACTCGGCTGCAGTGGCGATCTGGCCCCCCTTGCCCATTGCGCCCTCGTCTTGATGGGTGAAGGTGAGGCCACCGACGCAAATGGCGTCGAACGCCCTGTTACTGAACTGCTCGCCACCGCCGGTATAGACCCGCTCGAATTACACGAAAAAGAAGGCCTCGCACTTATTAATGGCACCGATGGCATGCTCGGCATGCTAATCATGGCCATTGCTGATCTTGAGCACCTTTGCGATATGGCCGACCTAGCCGCTGCAATGAGCGTTGAAGGTCTACTCGGTACCGATGCAGTATTTCGGCCCGAGCTGCATTTCCCGTTGCGCCCGCACCCGGGTCAGGCCTTAAGCGCCGCCCGCATGTACGCCGCGCTAGCGGGCTCGGGCATCGTGGCCTCCCATCTGGAAAATGATGACCGCGTCCAAGACGCCTACTCAGTTAGATGCGCGCCGCAGGTGACCGGTGCCGTCCGTGACACCGTCACGCATGCCCGTACCGTCGCCGAACGTGAACTGCAGGCCCAGATCGACAACCCCGTCGTCCTAACTGATGGCACCGTATCGAGTAACGGTAATTTCCACGGTGCTCCGATTGGCTATGTACTCGACTTCTTGGCAATCGCCGTCGCAGATCTTGGATCTATCTCCGAACGGCGTACCGACCGCATGCTCGATAAGAACCGCTCCCACGGCCTGCCACCATTCTTAGCGCATGATCCTGGTGTTGACTCCGGCTTGATGATCGTGCAATACACCCAAGCCGGTTTGGTATCCGAAAACAAGAGGCTTGCGGTGCCAGCGAGTGTTGACTCCATCCCGAGTTCGGGAATGCAA
>JAQCEO010000063.1 GCA_027729805.1 Actinomycetota bacterium | reverse complement strand
AGGAAGAGTTAGCCCGATACGCCGATCGACCATTGCGAATTGCTTCGTTCAGTGCTGCAAGTAATGTCACCGGCATTGTCTCCGATACCGACCTGGTCAGCCAAATACTGCATGAAAATGGTGCACTCGCGTTCTGGGATTTCGCAGCTGCCGCACCGTATGTCGATATCCACATGAACCCATTGCCCGGAGTCAACCCGTTGGCTTACATGGATGCCGTGGTGCTGAGTCCGCACAAATTCGTCGGCGGCCCAGGCACGCCAGGAGTACTCATTGTGCGCCGTGAGTTGCTCACTAACTCTGTACCGGATCTAGTAGGTGGCGGCACCGTCGCCTATGTCAATCCACATGAGCATCGGTATCTGACCGACCATGTTCATCGGGAGGAAGGTGGCACACCAGCGATAGTCGAATCAATTCGAGCCGGCCTCGTGTTTCACCTTAAGCAAAACGTTGGAGTCGAAGTAATTCGGGCGTACGAGCAGGACTTCGTAACCCGTGCGATCGCCGCTTGGACTTCGAATCCGTCGATTCAGATCCTTGGCAATTTAAAAGCCGAGCGTTTGTCTATCGTGTCTTTTGTCATTAAACGACCAAATGATCGATACCTGCATCACAATTTCATTGTCGCCGTCCTAAATGACCTCTTCGGGATTCAATCGCGTGGTGGCTGCTCGTGCGCCGGGCCATACGGTCACCGACTCCTGGGGATTAATATCGAAAAGTCACATGAGTTCGAACGCGAAATTACCCACGGCTGCGAAGGTATCAAACCCGGGTGGGTTCGCGTTAACTTCAACTACTTTATTTCTGAATCAGTCTTCACCTACATCGTTAAAGCCGTTGATCTGATCGCCCGACACGGTTGGCAATTACTACCCGAATATCGTTTCGATACCGCCACCGGGCGTTGGCACCACCGAGGTGGCCCCGTCGAGCCGCCAATGCGGTTGCGCCAGCTTGCCTATGATCAGGACGGGGTGCTCACCTACCCGCATCAGCACGACCAAGCCCCGGAGTCCGACCTTCAGGTCTACCTTGATGATGCTGTCACTAGGTTCGCGGGGCTACCAGATCGGGATTTGGACGAGGACTCGGAGCTTGTTTCTGCTGACTTCGAGCAATTGCGCTGGTTCGACTTACCGGCTGTTTGCCTAGCCGCCGACAAGTAGTCCTGACCTATTTGCGCAAGATGATGACTATCGGTAGTGAGGCGCCTGCACTGATATCACCACGCGTCTGCGCCAGTGCGCGGTACACGTATCCCCCCGGCTGCTTCCATGCAGTTACTTTGATTTTCGCAACACCCTTGGCATTGGTTCTACCTTTCCCGACCGTGCGCCAGCCGTCACCGCGTTGAATTTGAAGCAGCACCATCTGCTTAGCACGAACCGGCTGCGCGACAATACGCACCGTGAACTTTTCCTTGACTTTGAGTTTCGACTTGGGTGTCGTCGCGATCACACTCGAGGCAACCTCGACCGGTACCGGGTCACTGGCCTGCTCAGTTCGGCCGGTCTCACCAGGTGCGTAAATCCGCCACTGACCGAAATCGGTGACCACCGGCGCAAATGCCACGGCGCCATCCGCGGCGGTGGCGGCCGAACCAATATTTACCCATTCGGTGGCGCCGGACTTCATGAATTGCAAAGTGACGCCAAGGCCGGCGAGCGGCGCACCACCTGAGGAGATTGTGGAACTAATTTGAACAGCGGTGTTGAACGTGACCCGCGACAGCGCGACGATGGTGACTTCGGTTGCCGCCGGAGCTAGTTGAGTTGCGTAAGTGCGAATAAGTGGCCACTGGGCCGGATCCTCGCCACCGATAGTCCAATAGGCGGCCGCTGCGAGCCCGAGGTCGCCCACCAGTTGGGTTCGTGCCAACACCGCCTGCGGGCCAACCCACCACATAATCCGCCGCGCCGTACATGCCTGGCTGACACCTGCACTATCTGTCCACTGCACACTTTTGTCGTATTCAACCCAGTTCTCGGCGAAGGTCTCATCCCAAACGATGGCCTCGGGAGTGACCCCGACCGAGGCCAGCAGCCCCGGTATCGCCGCATCGGTGGCCGTCGTCATTTTAGTCAATGAGTTATACGCACTAGTGCCAGCACTCGGGCAACTTCCGGTGAGTTGGTACTTGCGAGCTGCGCCCTTCTTGGTCCAAACCCGACCGTAGGTGGGTACGCCAATTTGAATCTTCGGGCCACCGGCCACCGCGGCGCCGTATTCTGCAAGTGCCCGAACCCAGTTGATTGGCGCAATTGGGCCAATCCCATTTACGTGGTAGTCATAGGCCATGATTCGGATTCGATCAACAGCAGGCGCGATTCCGGCGATGTTGTAGACCCAGTAACCGGTCTTGGGACTGCAGGTACCCGACATTGAGCACGGTGGCGGAATCGTCACGGCGAGTAATTTGCCTTGGGCGTGCAATGCGGCCCCAAGCTCTTGAATAAAAGCCGTCCAATTTGGCTGAGTGGCAGCCCACGAGCTTGAGCCGTCGGAGAATGCGAATACTTCGTAGTCCAAATCAATACCATCAAAACCATTAGCCATTACTAGGTTGACGATGTCGGATACATGCATGGATCGTTTGGTGGGATCAGCGAGCGCAGCGGCCATCTTGCCTTTACCACTGCCGTCGGCAATTGCCGGCAGCACCGTTAGCCCCGCGGCTTTTAGTTGCGCCATGGCCCAAGTGATATTTGCTGCACCGTTACCAAAATTTGGATTGATCTTGACCTGCACCCCCGCGGGGCCTCCCACCAGCGCCGAATACCAAAAAGGTGAAACATCCGTGAACAAATCCGCATTTGCGACCGCGGAGTTAATGCCTTGGGGCTTGCTCGGGCTGGTAAGCCAATAGGGGATCCAGCCACTTGCGATGCGCGCCGGGGCGGCAGCCGCGGTTGCTGGTGCAATAAGTGAACCGGCTAGGAGGATGCTAGTGATTAACAACCCGACGAACACACGGTGCATCAACGACTCCAAAGTTGGGGGTGAACCCCAATTGTGCGTCATAACCGCCAGATTTCGGGAATCAGCGCAGGGCGCGGGCGATTTCACCCGCAGCACGGGCCACTCTGGCACCCACATCGGCCTCATTTAGTTCCCGGAGCGATACAACGCCCACACTTGCTTCTAAACCCGGCACGCCGGTTAGTGGGACGGCGATCCCGTAAGCACCCTGCGGTCCTTCACTAGTTGCCACCACCCAGGGCGGCTCAAGTGGGCGACCGGCCGCCGTGCGTGCAGCAAGCACCGCCCGGCCGGCCGCATTCGATTCAAGTGGCTGCCGCGCGCCCATTCGATAGGCCACGTGCACATCTGACCTAGTTGGCTCGACCACCACGGCGGTCAAAGCTTCGGCGCCGTCCACAATTGTCAGATGTGCGGTCGCCCCAACCGCATCTGCTAGCAGGCGTAAGGCTGGTAGGGCCACATCGCGGACAATTGGCTGGACTTGCCGACCCATGGTCAACACTGCCAGCCCGAGCCGGCACTTGCCATCCCCTGACCTACGCAAGAAAGCGTGCTGTTCGAGTGTGACAACCAGTCGATAGACCACGGTTCGCCCGATCCCCAGCGTCTGGGCTAGTTCGGTGACAGTTAGCCCATCGGTTGACTCGGCAACGGCCTCAAGAACGCGAATACCGCGGTCAAGGGTTTGCGAGGTCTCGGCTGCCATGGCATAAATCTAGTGGCCCGCAGCAAATGCGGCGGGCCACCAGTAACTAAGTGCACGAATTCACTATTTCATCGCCGATTTGCCGCCGCCTTCAGCGAGAACGAACCAATGATCTCGAAAATACCGATGACGATCAGCCAGATACCTACCACCCAAGCCAAGGTGACCAAGGACATGCCCGGCCAAACCAAAATAACAATACCGCCGATCAACATCACGATACCGCCGAAGATGTTCCAGCCACGGCCTTCCTTTTCTTCCGCGCCCATGAACAGTGCACCGAAGCCCCGGAACAAGAAGGCGATACCGATGAAGATCGCCAAGATCTCAACGGCTTGGAATGCGCCGCGCAGCATGAACAAGCCCAAGATGATCGAAATGATGCCGGTAATGATCAATAGTGCTCGCATACCACCGGATAAACCGTGTGCGAAGGCACGCACCACCTGGAAAATGCCTGAGATCAGGAGCCAAATGGCTAGCAGGACGGCAACAACCACAATCGTGCGACCTGGCCAGACGAGTGCGATAACTCCGACACCCAAACTAATGATGCCCAATAACAACAGCACCCACCAGTTACGACCTATCTGGCCTAAAGCGGTGGCCTCGATCTCATCGACCGATTGGCCTGAGTTCATCGTTGACATTGATTCCTCCATGCTTTTGAAAGGTGCCCGGTGCACCCCTCGCTGATCCTAGGGAGAAATTTGGGCGAAGTAGGCACGACGCACCACTACCTACCCCGACTATTTGAGCATTCGGGAGAGGAACTCACCCGTTTTCGCCTCGCGCGGACTACCAAATACCTCTTCCGGTGTGCCCTGTTCTAGGACCACCCCGGCGTCAAGGAAGCAGACGCGGTCGGCGACTTCACGGGCAAAACCCATTTCGTGGGTGGCCATCAGCAAGGTCAGGCCACCCATCTTGAGCTCGCGCACGGTATCTAGTACCTCGCCAACCAGTAGCGGGTCCAGCGCCGAGGTGATCTCATCAAACAGCATCAACTCGGGCTCCATTGCCAGCGCCCGCACAATCGCAACCCGCTGCGCCTGACCACCCGATAGCCGGTCCGGGTATTCATCGGCTTTGGCGGCTAGACCAAATCGCTGCAGCAGGGCCATCGCCTGGTCGCGACTGTCACTGACGCTGCGCTTTAACACCTTGCACGGGGACAAAGTGACGTTATCCAGAACACTCATATGCGGGAAGAGGTTATAAGACTGGAAAACAATGCCAATACGTCTTCGCACCGCATCCATATCGGTATAAAAATCTGTCACATCAAGATCACCATCTAGCAGGATCAACCCCGCATCAACTGTCTCTAAACCGTTGACGCAGCGCAGCAACGTTGACTTACCTGAGCCGGATGCGCCGATGAGGACCACGGCTTCGTGGGGCGCCACCCTAAGGTCAAGACCGCGTAAGACACTGTGCCCCTCGAATGCTTTCCAGACCCCGGAGATTTCCAGCAAGGTGTTGGTCATGCGGTGCCGGCCATCGTTCGGCGCTTGCGCATGCGCGCTTGGACCCAGTCAGCAAAGCGGGTCATGGGGATAGTGAGCGCGATGAAAATCAGAGCTGCTCCGACATAAGCCGTGTAATTGAAAGTTGACGAGGCATCAATCTGCGCCTGACGTAGCACCTCTATAGGTCCTAGTACCGAAACCAAAGCGGTGTCTTTTTGTAGCGAGATGAAGTCATTTAGCAGTGGCGGCACCACATTGCGCACCGCTTGCGGCAGCACGACGTACCGACTGGTCTGCAGTGAGGTTAGGCCAAGTGATCGTGCCGCCATGCGTTGGCTTGTGTGCACCGAGCCGATACCGGCACGAAAAACTTCGGCGACATAGGCGCCATAAGACAGTACCAACGCGGTGGTGCCCCAAAATACCGCGTTATTGGGCACCCCTTGTAGTTGCAGGGCGGGGACGCCGAAGCCCAAAAGGAAAATTACCAGGATCGTTGGGAGACCTCGGAAAATGTCCACGTACAAAGTCGCCAGAACTCTAAGCGGTAGTAGCAATGGTGAGCGCAGGTCACGCGAGAGCGCGACCAGCAAGCCAATCAGTAAAATCAGCGGCTCGGCAATTAGAAAAATCCGAACATTTAACAAGAAGGCGTCTAGGAGCCCCGGAAAAGTAGCGAGGAATTCGGTACCGTTGAAGAAAGTCTCTTGGACAAGCGGCCAACCGGAAGTGCGAGAGATGGCGAACCCGACGACCGCGACGAATCCCAGCAGACTCGCCATCCCGACCAAAGCATCGCGCCTGGCCCGCTTACGACGTTGCGCCTGACGCACCGGGTCGAAATAGACCTCGGGCGCGCCAGGCGCAGTTGTCGAAGCGCTCACCGTGTGATGATTACTGAGTGAAGTACGGCGCCGTGGTGCCGGCCATCCACTCATCTTGGATTGCCTGCAACTCACCTGAGGCGCTCAGATCAGCCAGCACCTTGTTGACGCAGGTAACCAGCGGGTTGCCCTTTTGGAATAAGAGGCCGAACTGCTCGCCACCGGCTTGGGCTTCGAACTGCCCAACAATTTTGCCCTTGGGGATTTCCACGGCGGTGATGTAGTAAGCGGTCGGCAGGTCAACCACCAACCCGTCAATCTGGCCATTTTGCATCGCACTCTTGGCATCGTTGGTGTCATTGAACACCTGCACATCGCTATTGGGTTGAACCACCATGTTGATGAAATCTAGGCTCGTGGTGCCGACCTGGGCTCCAAGATTCGCGTTTTGCAACTCCGCCACCGAAGTCGCATTGGCGATCGGTGAGTCCTTGAGTGCAACAACGGCTTGGTTCACCGTGTAGTAACCGTCCGAGAAGTCAACGACCTTTTGGCGCTTCGGAGTAATCGAGATCTGGTTGATGTCAAAATCAAAGGCCTTATCACCTGGCGCATACGAGGTATTGAAGGGCACCACCTGCCAAGTCACCTCGTCTTGGGCAAACCCCAAGCCAGTAGCGACGGCATAAGCCACCGCCGCCTCAAACCCTTGGCCATTGGACGGATCATCATCGGCGAAGTACGGCGGATAAGCCGGGGTGTCGGTGCCGATGGTCAACTTGTCGGCGGCCACCGTGGTTAGGTTCACGCGCGCGCACTCATCGATTGGTTGTGCAGGCTCAGATGCCGGTGCAGTCGTGGGTGCCGCCGATGGAACAGCTGCAGATGGCGCCGGGGCGCTACTTGCCGTAGTCGCTGTTTCGGATGCGCAAGCCGCCAGCAGTAAAACCGCCGCAACTCCCGAAATGGCCGGCACCAATCGCTTGCGCATACTCATCGCATCACCTTAGCTAAGTTCGAGGCCCTACCCCGAAGGCTCCCAAATTCTTACCTAAGTGCTGGGCGGACGCATGCGCGGGGCCAAGAAGGCGCCCACAAATGCCGTCGTCGCCGAAAGGATCCAAAGCAGCGCATAGGTTTGCGGGGTCGCCCCCGACCCGGCGACCGCGGCCACGTAGAACAATCCCAACAAGGCGGTGACCACCACCACCAAGGCCGAATCCACGATCTGGAGGGCGGCCGAGTTCATGCCTTGATCTGGCTCCGGCGACAGTCGCAGGGTTTGAACCGAGACCGAAGGGATGGCCAGCCCCATCCCGAAGGCACCCATTGCCCAGGAGACTGACGCAATCCAAACTGGCAACGAGGTTAGGACGACAAGTGGCAAGGTGAGTAAGCATGCACCCGTAATCAAAGCGCCAAGGCGTACGATCGGCGCCCTATCGGTCTCCCCCGATAATCGGCTTTGGGCAAATGAACCCACCGACCAGAACACCGCAGACACTGCAACGGTTAGGCCAGCGATCGTGTAACTTACCCCCCTAGTTTCAACAAGGGCCAACGGGACGAAGACCTCCGCTGAAAAGAAAGCGGCGGCAATAATGCCGCGCATCATGATGGTTGCCGGTAGGCCGCGCGCCATCCGCAATGCACCTTTAGGCACCAGGTATTTACCCGAAACCATCAGGACTACGAGCCCGATAACTGCTTCAACTACGCCCATGAGGCTGGCGCGTGCTAGGCCATCTTGAATCGCCACCAGCCCAATCGTTGCGACGATGCCAGCAACCACGCGCTTCTCAAAGGCAGTGCTGGGCGTACCACCTTGATAGGCACCCATTCTTGGGAGCATCAGCAGGAGCGGTGGGATCACGAAAAAGGGGACCAACCAAAAGACCACCCGCCAACCAATGTTGTCGGTCAGCCACCCAGCGACTACTGGACCCACTAGTGAAGGTACAACCCACGAGGTTGAAAGTAGCAAGAACGCTTTGGGGCGCAGTGACTCTGGATATGCGCGGGCAATCAGCACGTACACCGCGACGATGATCGCTCCGCCACCGACCCCCTGCAATGCGCGACCGGAAACAAGCACCAAGTAATTAGGTGCGAACCCTGCCACCAGTGAGCCGGCTGCTAAGGCAAGGACACCACCGACAAGTGAGCCTCGCGTCCGCGCTCATCGCATCGAAGACCAGCGATCACCATCGCCAATAGCGAGGCCACGATGTAGGCATTAAACGCCCAGGTATAACCGCTCAGCGCATCAAGGTCACGCGCCATCGCGGGCATGGCGGTTGTGGTCGCCCAGGCTTCGAATCCCACCAAGGTCATGACCGAAACGATGCCGAAAGTAAAATTACGTCGATCCCGGCCAAGTAGGCCGTCGCGAGATTCGGTCTTCGTCATAGGCTCGGAGCGGTCAGAAGGCGGACTCTAGGAATCTCGGTCTGGTTTGCCACCTCGGGCCAGCCCGGCGTGGATTTTCTCGCAGTCCGGGCAGATCGGGAACCGAGATGGGTCGCGGTTCGGGATCCAGGTTTTGCCGCAAAGGGCCTTGACCGGAGTTCCGGTTACCGCACTCTCGATGATCTTGCTCTTCTCCACATAATGGGCAAAGCGCTCGTGGTCGCCCTCATCGGTCGATGCGGTTCGCTCTTCGAGCAGGGTGCCCCCCGAGAGCCCCGGGGATTCCAGGGGGGCCGAATTCTCCAGTTTCGAGCTATTTGGGGTCAACGCGCTCATGGCGGCAGTCTACGACGGCCAGATCCAGCCAAAATTAGGCTGCCTTCGACACACCATGATCCGACCCACCATCCAAGGTGGGCAGCGGCCGCCGAAATTGCTGAGGCGATCCCGCCGCCCTTGGACTAGTTAGGTAATAAGCGGCAGTTGTCCAGCAACCGGCCGCGGAGTAACGTTCGCGGGTGACGTTATTTGGACGCGACTTCCTTAAGGAGTCAGATTTCACCGCGGTTGAGCTCAATTCACTGCTGACACTGGCCGCTGAGCTCAAGGCCCAGCGCCGCGCGGGCAACGAGACCGCTCGCCTCACCGGCAAGCAACTCGCCTTGATCTTCGCGAAATCATCAACCCGCACTCGCATTGCCTTCGAGGTCGCAATGCGTGAGCAAGGTGGTGATGTCACCGTTCTTGATCCCGCGTCCTCCCAGATCGGTCACAAGGAGTCCATAGCCGATACCGCGCGCGTTCTATCCCGGATTTTTGACGGAATCGAGTACCGCGGCCAGGGGCAGGTGATTGTCGAGGAACTAGCAGCGTTCGCCGACGTTCCCGTTTACAACGGGCTGACCGATGAGTGGCACCCAACCCAAATGCTTGCCGACTTCCTGACTATGCGAGAGCACTCCAGCAGCGATCGGTTGAAGTACGCATACGTTGGTGATGCCCGCAGCAACATGGGAAACTCGCTCCTGGTGATGGGCGCCATCATGGGCGCCGACGTGCGCATAGTGGCGCCGAAATCACTTTGGCCAGAGCTGCCCGTGCAGGAACTCGCCCGAGTGCGCGCAAATCAAAGTGGTGCAAATATCGTGATCACCGAAGACCCCGCCGAAGGCCTTAACGGAGTTGACTTCGTGCATACCGATATCTGGGTGTCAATGGGTGAAAGTGCCGAGACCTGGGACTTACGCGTTGCGGCGCTCAAGCCCTATCGGGTCGATTCCGCGCTGCTGGCACTTACCGGCAATGCCGACGTCAAATTCATGCACTGCCTCCCCGCGTATCACGACCAAAATACGGTGATCGGGCGCGAGCTTGCCGACCGCTTTGGGTTAACGGATGGTGTTGAGGTCTCCGATGCAGTGTTCAACTCTGCGGCCAGCATCGTGTTTGACCAAGCCGAGAATCGTATGCACTCAATCAAGGCCGTTTTGGTCGCAACGCTGTCCTAGCGTGTCACCCAGGCGGCGATGGCAGAGACGAATCTACTGAGGTCAGCATGATCGCGCACTCGACTCGTGACAATCTCGTCATCCACGGTCACGTACTCGTGAACAAGTACATTGCGGAAGCCGACAGCCCGCCGCATGAGCACGGCTAGGTCCACATCAATGACCTCGTGGTCTCCCAGCATTCTCATCGCATGCCCGTTGTCGTTCGGCGGACCCCATCCATTGACCGCACATAGGTGCTGGGCCAGATCGACGCAGCCTTCGATCGCGGACTGCAGCAGGTATTTGACACCCGGTAGCCAGAGCGGATCTGCCTGCCTCCCGTCATCTGCCCGTGCCTCACGGGCCAGTGCACCCAAGCAATCCTCAACTGAGCGCAACAGCCGAAGTACTCGAATCTCATCCACGGGCCGCAACCGCCTCGGCGAATTCGCGATGCGAGCGCTCCAAGCGATAACGCTCATCGAAGTAGACCTTGCGGGTACGCGCCAACCACTCAATCCGGGCGTCGGGATCATCGTCGAAGAGGAGTACCCCTTCCACCGCGACTCGACCCGCGAGTTCGAGTGGGGCGGAGTCAAGAACGAGGAGGTCCACACCCGTGGGCACGAGTACCTCGAAAGCGGCCGGCGGCGCGGAGCCAAAGTAGGCGGCCACGTCGATATCCGAGCCCGGCCGATGATCACCGCGGGCGCGGGAACCGAAGACGAACGCGAACCGGGCCCCCGCTTCGCGGAGAACTTGCTCCGTCAAGGCACTATCCACGCCATCATCATGGCATGGCAGCCGGCATCGAGGTGCTGCGGCAGCGTCAGGCTCGCGCGAGGCGTTCCCGAAGTGCCGCCAATTGACCGCGCAGCGCTGCGGGAATTCGGTCACCGAACTTGTCGTAGTACGCCTCGGTTAGTTCCGATTCCGCCAGCCATGATGTCCTGTCGATGGCAAATAGTTCAGCAGCTTGCTCATCAGAAATATCAAGGCCATCAAAGTTAAGAGCACCTGGCGCTGGGATGCGGCCAATCGGGGTATCGACCGCTTCGGTTGCCCCATCAAGGCGTTTAATGATCCACTCGAGGACCCGGG
>JAQCEO010000062.1 GCA_027729805.1 Actinomycetota bacterium | reverse complement strand
ATGCACCGGCTTGGCGGAGAGCGCCGGTAGCGCAGGAGCCGCAATCAAGTGATCGGTGCCGCCGACCAATACCGGGCTGATGGTGAGCAGGAGCTCATCGAGCAATGCGGCCGCAATTAGCGACCCGAGGAGTTTTGGACCCCCTTCGCAGTGAATACGAGTCAGGCCTAGGTCGGTGAGTGCTGCAACTGCCAATTTGAGGTCGACTCCATCGGCCCCGCAGGCGATGAGGTCAATGCGTTCGCGGAGGTCAGTTGGTGCCGTGTCGATCGCGGACTGCGAGGTGAGCACCATTGACTTTGGGGTGTTGGCTTTGGTGTTGTTGAACATGGCGAGCTCCGCGGGCAGCTCCAAGCTGTTTGAAACAATGGCTAATGGCTTGGTCGGCGGGCCATAGTTCTCGCTGCGGATGGTGTTCGCGCCAACTAAAATCACATCTGCATGGCGACGAAGTAACCCGAGCAAGGTTCGGTCGGCGGGGGAGGAGATCGACTTTGATAGACCATCGGGTCCGGTGCAGCTCCCGTCAATGCTCATCACCATATTGGCCCGGATCCACGCACGACCCCGGCTAGGGGGCCACGGGTAGGAGGCGGCCAATTCAGTGGCTGCTAGCTCAATTTCAGGTTCTGGCCACACTCTCTTCACCCGCCTATCGTCGCAGATGTCAGATATGTGGTTTGCTGTGACCATGGAAATGACGGGAATAATCTCAGGCCTGTTTGCTGGCATCATTATTGGGCTGATCGCGCGCCTGCTGGTGCCCACGATGCAGTCGATCGGCTGCATCGTGACAATCATTATCGGTGTTCTAGGGGCCTTTCTCGGTCTGGCGGCTGCCAACACTCTCGGCTACGGCGGCTCCTGGCTGCTGGTGTTCATCACTCAAATTTTCATCGCGACCATCCTGGTGGCGATAGTTGCGGCACTTTTCCATCGTAGCAACACCTAGTGGTATATTATTCTGACTAACCCGATAGCAAAAAGGAGGTTGTAAATCATGGGTCGACTACTTCGAACGGTTGCCGTTGTCGGTGCAGCCAAGGCCACGGCCAATGCTGTGGATGATCGTCACGACGCCAAGCAAGCGGCAGCAGCTGAAGCTGCAGCGCCAGCAGCACCGGCGGTCGCTCCCGGCGATGACATTGTCTCCCAGTTGACCAAGCTTGGTGAGCTCAAGGGCGCGGGAGTGCTGAGCGAGGCCGAGTTCGAAGCTGCCAAGGCGAAACTGCTCGCTTAATATCACTACCAGTAACCACATCACCAGGTCTTTGATTTTCAGGGTCGTCGTGTTCTTGTCACCGGTGCGCGAGCCGTCGACGGGATTGGTTTTGCGACCGCGCGGTTGCTAGCACGGCACGGTGCAAATGTTCATCTAGTTGCTCTTGGTGCGCGGGCTGTCCACCGTGCTCGCGAGTTATCCGCTGCGGGCTACCTGGCAATCTTGGCAAACCTTGGCCACGACTGTGATATTCGCGGTCGAGAGGTGGGTTTTTGCGGGTGATGGAAAAACCCTTCATTTCGTACAAGTTCATCGTGAGTTAGTGGGACACACAGAGGACTAGCACACTGCGCTGTGCTTTGCACCTGCGGTGGCTGAAGCGATCTGAGGTGGAGAAGTGCATGCCTCTACCGCCGAACGATACCTAATAGTTAACGATCGCGGCTGCTGCTTGCCTGCCCGTACAGACGGCTCCCTCCATGTACCCACTCACCCACTGATCGGACCCCACAATCCAAAACGGCGGCTCGTGACTTCCGTGTAGCGGACCGATAGAGGTCAATTCACCTGGACGCCATGACTGTGAGTAACCCTGAGTCCAAGGGCCCCCGGCCCAGTTGCGGATGTATTCACTCTCGGGCTCGCCGGCTTCGGGACCGTAAGCGCTAACCAACTCTGCCCTGAAAACTTCCGAACGTCGATGGCTTGGGAGCGCCTGGAAGGCACCGAGTCGATCGACAGGAACAAGGGCCGAAAAGATGCCGTCTGCTTGTACCCAGGTACCACCCAACAGGGTGGATTCGAAGTAGCCGGTGCCGTTTTGACCATTTTCCTCCCAGAAGGAAGTGGGGTAGACAGGCACATACTTCACGGTTGGAGAGTGTTGCAGGCGATGCAAAGCTGCAAGACGTTCCTTGCTAACCCCGGAGATACGAATATCGCGCAGCGGGCCTGCGGGTATGGCACACACTACGTGACGGCCAAGAAGAACTTCACCGTTTACTGAGCGAACGGACGAAACATGAGCATTGATGGCTATCTCTTCGATTGGTGTGGAGTAACGAATCCGGTAATCCAATTGTTCGGCCATTCGCAACGCCACCGTCGCGGACCCTTCGAGTACCTTTAAGTTCTCCCAGACGTCGTAGTCGTAGAAACCATGACCTCCTGCCTTAGAGTCTTGGCGTAGTTCAGCCAGGAGCGAGCGTCGATTTATGGCAGCATCGCCAAGAGCAAAACTTCGTACTTCGAGAGCCCGAATCACTTGCGGGCTAGCTCCTTCTCGTCGGAGCCATTCCCCAAAAGACATTTGGTCCAGAGCCAATGCATTTGGGTGAGACCAAGGGTCTTCGGGATCTACGGTTCTTGCCAGTGTGGCAAACTCGCGGTCGAGCCGCTCGTAAACAGCATGTTCATGAGCAGACATCCATGGCATATCCTCGCCTAGCCAGCGACCGTCTTGCATCAGCCACGTCGACTGTCCCGGGAGATCTGGAAAGCTCGGGCCGATGGTGAGTCCAAGTTCGGCAACTAATTCTCGATAGTACGTATGGAAGTCACCGATCACCTCTCCGCCGAGTTGAACGAGCCGACCGTCATGGGTGGTCGCTTGTTCGACGCGACCCCCCGCACGTGCTCGTGCCTCTAAGACGACCACGTCGAGTCCGGCAGTCATCAAGTCGCGGGCTGCGCTCAACCCGGCGAGCCCCGCTCCCGCGACTATCGCGTCATAGGTTCTCGTCATGGATGACTCATCCGACTGCCCGCATTCGATGATTAGCTGGGTCGTAGAACGGAGTCTGAGATACGATGGCAGGCTGTGGGATCCCTTTGCATTGAATGGCAAAGCTTGAATTGAGGTCGATTGTCGGGTCGATTACTCCAATGCCAACGGACCGCTGCAGCGTGTGCCCGAATGCCCCACTCGTGAGCCGACCTACTGGTTTACCATCCGCAAGGATGGCCTCCTCATGAACGAGGTAGACATCTGGATCGTCGAGTAACACGTGAACGGTCCGGTGTTTGGGGTGTCCGGGATCTAGCCGAGTGAGTGCGTCGCTGCCATGGAAAGTGGCATGTCGATTTTTACGGATCGTAAATCCAAGTCCAGCGGAGTAGGGGTCGTCATGTGACCCGATGTCGTGCCCGAGATGGCGGTAGCCCTTCTCAACTCGTAAGGAATCGAGCGCGAAGAATCCAACCGGTCGAAGACCAAGATCATCTCCTTTGGACAGTAATGCTTGGTAGACGTTGACGGCTAGATCCGAAGGGACATACAGCTCGTAGCCCAACTCACCGGAGTAACTCAACCGAAGAGCCAAGCCGAGTCCGTCCCCTACCTCGACGACACGGCCCGTATAGGGCGGATGCGCGTCGTTGGACCACAAGTCTGGAGAGACTCGGGAAAGGAGTTCTGCGCTCTTGGGCCCCATGACAGCGATAGTCGCGGTTGCCGTGGTGATGTCGTGTACGGAAGCGGCGAAGCCTCGTGCTCGACGATTCAGGAGCGAAAACGTCTTAGTGTGACTCGCTGAGGGTGTAACAACCATGAAGCTATCGTGAGCCAGTCGGGTAATCGTTCCGTCCAATTCGATCCCGCCACCGGAGTTTAAAAAGAGCGTGTAGACAACTCGACCAACAGTGACGTCTACATCAGCTGTCGCCGCACTTTCACACACAGCGAGCGCCTGGGGACCGGAGACTTCAAATTTTGCGAAGGCACTGAGGTCGAGCACACCGACACCTGTCCGAACGGCGTGATGCTCAAGGGCAACCTGATCAAACCACCCTGGCTTGGCAAAAGAGTACGAATCTTCAACGGTTGGCCCACCGAACCAGAGGGCACGCTCCATGCCATTTATCTCGCCGAACCGGGCGTCGAGCTCGGCGAGGACAGCGTGCAATGGGCCACGTCTAACCCCGCGGGCCGTTTGGGGCTGGTAGTTAGGCCAATGCATTGCGTAGAGCCGACCAAGGCTCTCCCGGGTTCGCTCATGTAGATAGTGCCGATTGCTCTGATGGCGGGAAAAGCGCTGGACATCGACAAGTGTGGAGTCGAAGTCTGGATGACCATTCATGATCCACGAGGCCAACTCCCGTCCTACCCCCGGGGCGTAGATGATTCCCTGCGAATTCATGCCAGCGGCAACGAATAGATTCTTGACCTCCGCAGTTTCCCCAATTAGCAGGTTCGTATCCGGTGTGAAACTCTCGGGTGCGTTCAAGAAACGGTCGTATCCGACTTCTGCAAGAACGGGAATTGTGCGCTCTGCTTGCGAACGGACAGGTTGAAAGTGTTCCCAATTAGGGTCAAATTCCGCAAAGCCAGAGGTGACAATCTCCGACGTGGGTCGAGGAATTCCCTTTGGCTCGAAGGCGCCAACCAGAAGCTGATCACCTTCTGTGCGGACGTAGTAACTGTTATCAACATCCCGTAAGACCGGTAGTGGCTGCTGCAGATTAACAATACTGTTAGATCTCACATGGACGTGCTCGGCTGCGAAAAGTGGTAGGTGCACACCAGCCGAGAAGGCAAGATCTCTACTCCACAACCCGCAAGCGAGTACTACATAGTCGGCGTGTACATCGCCAACGTCCGTTCGAACTCCTCGGATCACTCCATCGGATGTTAGGAGTTCGTGAACTTGAACATGTTCACGAATGGCTACACCGAGTAATGACGCTTCCCTTGCCAGAGCGATGGCCGCATAACCCGGGTTGACGTACCCATCATCGGGAAAATGCAATCCAGCAAGGACTCCTGACATGTCGGCAAGAGGCCAAAGACCGGCGATCTCTTCCGTGGTTATGAGCGAGGAGGTGACACCGCACTGCTGGGCCGTGTCGTGAGCGTAGATTATTTCATCAACCCGCTCCGCCGTACGCGCGATGGTGACGGAGCCCGCCTGTGTTAGTCCCAGATCGAACTCGCCATGCAAACGGGAGTACAGATCTGGTCCGTACTGCGCTAGGCGCGTCAGGGAGACCGAACCCCGGGCATTTGCGATGAGACCTGCCGCGTGCCAGGTGGTTCCACTGGTCAGGACATTGCGCTCAATGAGGAGCACGTCAGCGATACCGAGTTTTCCGAGGTGGAAAGCAACACTGGACCCAACAATTCCGCCACCCACCACGATTACCGATGTACGCCGTGGCATCGGGTCGCGCGCCTGCGAAGTGATGAGCTCGGCACTTAGTGTCCTGTCAGCGAGCCGATCCACGCCCTTATCATGCCCTGTAAGTGATACGGACGCAGGGACTTTATGGTGAACTGCACCACCGGCTGCACTCTAGTTTTGAAGCGTGTCCAGTACTGACCGGAACCGAATCAAGGCCCACACGGCCGACTGCCCCTGGCAATGACTGTGATTCCTAGGTTGCGATATATCTCAACCATCTCAACGGCTTGGTGCCTAGCGTGGACCGTACAAGACTTGAACTTGTGGCCTCTCCCGTGTCAGGGGAACGCTCTAGCCAACTGAGCTAACGGTCCGTGGTGCGAAAACGAAGGCTACCAGTTAGTAACCAACCAAAGCCGTGCGGGTGTCCGCACTTTCGGAGGTGGAGACGGGATTTGAACCCGTGTACGCGGCTTTGCAGGCCGCTACCTCGCCTCTCGGTCACTCCACCAAAGCGCTAGCCAAACCTTAGTGGTTGGCCGGCGATGCGAGCGGACGACGGGATTCGAACCCGCGACCCTCACCTTGGCAAGGTGATGCGCTACCAGCTGCGCTACGTCCGCAAACGACCTGAAAAAGAGTTAACGATTTCGGGGTCGACAGGGAACGATATCTGACCGAGTGCGGGGCAGAGCATGATGGGGGCCATGACGCAGACAGTTGCCCACCTAGGGGGTAAGTGGGCCACCTCGGTAGTGGAGGTGTCAAGTGACCTGCGTTCCTTGGATCAAGGTGGCCGGTGGGCCGTCCTGCTGCCCTATTACGGGCTTCCGGTGGCCATACGGTTCCGCAATTGGCAGGACCAACCCCCAGATCTTGGGCCGGCGAGTTGGCTCGGTCCGGCCACCGGTTCATGGCGGTCCTCCCTTGATGAGCTCGGTTATCTGCAAGCCGTTGCGGAAGTCAGATCCGCTATTGCGGCCGGGTCGGTTTATCAGGTGAATATCTGTCGGGTACTAAGTGCCCAATTACCTGATCTAGACCGTTGTCATATCGGGGGGTTGTCGGCGCTACTCCAGGCGGGGAACCCGGCCCCCTACGCCGGGATGATCTGTGCTCCCGAAATTGGGGTCGAGGTCGTGACCGCGAGCCCGGAGCTCTTTTTAGAGCGCCGCGCCGATGCCATTTGCTCAGGGCCGATAAAAGGCACGGGCAAGGTCGCGGCGGACCTCACCACAAAGGACGAGGCCGAGAATGTGATGATCGTCGATTTGGTTCGCAATGACCTCTCAAAGGTCTGCGTAACGGGATCTGTGACGGTGCCGGACCTACTTCGTGTCGAGGCGCACCCGGGGCTGGTGCATCTGGCTTCATATATCTCAGGAACATTGCTCGACGAAATGCGGTGGCCCCAAATCATCGAAGCAACTTTTCCGCCCGGCTCGATCACCGGCGCCCCCAAATCGACCGCAGTTAGGATTATTGACGAACTAGAACCGGTGCCCCGGGATTACTACTGCGGTGCCATCGGTTGGGTTGATGCCGATGAGGGCACGGCCTGCCTAGCCGTTGCCATTCGAACTTTCTGGAAGTCAGACGGGCATCTGCATTTTGGCACCGGTGCGGGTATCACTTGGTCATCAGATGCCCAGGCCGAATGGCGGGAAACCGAACTCAAAGCCGCGAATCTCACCGATGTTGCGGCCAGGTCGTGGCAAAGTGGGCTCACATGAGGGTGCAGCCATGATGATTTGGGTGGGTGATCGAAATTTAGGTTCGCTCGTTTGCGAGGATCAAGCACTTGTCTCGGTATTGGATCACGGCTTCACCGTTGCCGATGGCGTATTTGAAACCATGAAAGTCGTGGACGGTTCGGCGTTTACCCTCAGCCGGCACCTGCGTCGGCTATCCGACTCGGCACGGGCCATGGGGTTGGCCGAGCCCAACGAGGATGTGATTCGTGCGGCCGTTGGCGAAGTCCTCTTCGCGAACCGGCCGCTGCTGGCCGGGCCGGGCCGGTTGCGGATCACCTATACCGGTGGCGTCGCCCCGTTGGGCAGTGGCCGGGGAGTCGCGGTGCCAACCTTGGTCGTTGCCTTATCCGCGCAGACCCCATGGCCCGATACCACCACTGTGGTTACCGTGCCTTGGACACGAAATGAGAATTCGGCGGTCGCCGGTATCAAGACCACCTCGTACGCCGATAACGTGGTGGCTCTGCTGCGGGCCCGTGAGCAGGGTGCATCGGAGGCCATCTTCCCCAATACCCGCGGCGAGCTATGTGAAGGCACCGGCACCAATGTATTTGTCATCGTCAATGGGCAAGTGCTAACGCCGCCGCTGACAAGTGGCTGCCTTGCTGGCGTGACCCGTGACTTAGTCCTTGAGTGGTTTGACGGCACCGAACAGGTATTGGACTTATCGGTACTGCAGGGTGCCGATGAGGTTTTTCTTACTTCTTCGACCCGAGACGTGCACCCGGTGGTGCGCGTGGATGAGCGGGTTTGGGTCAAAGCCGGGCCGATCGCCTCGGCGATGCGCGAGGAGTTTGCGGTGCGCGCAGCAGCAGATATTGACCCGTAATTCAGTACTAAAAACTTTGGCCCCCCACTTGTGTGAGGGGCCAAAGTAATCCGGATTCAGCAGTTACTTACCACGATAGGTACGCGTAATGCTGTAGGCGGCCCATTGGTTTGGCACGGCAGGTGCACTGCCCCTAACGGTACAGTTGCCCTTCTTCTTGATCTTCACATTTACCGAGCCATTGGTCGGGAACCTGAGTGCGCAAATCTTCTTGCTGGTGGTCACCTTCCAGGTGATGTTCTGGCCGGCGTTGGTGTCGGTCTGTGTTGGGGATTCGAGGACAAGGGTTTTACCCACGTTCACATGTCCTGACTGCGGAGCAGCCAAGGTCGCGGTCTGCTGGCCGAGGCCAACGGTCACCTTGTAGTTCTGCGTCACCGGTGCGTACCCATTGCCACCGGCACTTACGAACGACAAGGTGCAATTAGCCGTGCTGGCAGGGGTGACTACCGAAAGCCCGGGGGAGGTGCATGGCCCGGAGTCATTGAGAGTCACCTTGGCTCCCGACAAGGTCGAGACATTGAAGTTAGTCGTCGAACTGGCACCTAGTACGTAGGTGCCGTTCGGGCTCCAAGTTGAACCACCGGCCGGGGTGACAGTGATGACGTCATTTGACGCCGGACCCGAAACCACCGTGATTGGGTCGGTGGTTGAACCACTGCCACCTTGGTTGGTCATGTAGTTGGCACCAAGGGTAAATGCCCCCGCGGCCGTTGGTGTCCACTGGAAGGTTGCAACACCGTTCACGAACGGAACTGATGCACTGATCGGGTTACCGTTCAACGTGAATCCGGCCGAACCTTGCACCGTGGTCGGGTAGACGGTGGCGACCAAGGTTTGCGGGATACCCACGGTTATGGTGGACGGGTGCGTCAAAGTTATTGGCGTCCCGGTCGGTGTCGCATTAATGAAGTCCTGCGGTGAAACCGAGGTCACCGCATTGGTGTCGCCATTGTAAGTGGCCTGGAAGGTGAAAGTGCCAGAAGTCGCTGGCGTCCACCAGTAGTAGGCATAACTTTGACCATTGCCCGGACCTGGGGTCAGGCCCATGGTCTGCAAAGTTGCCCCATTGACATCCTTGACGACAACCTGGCCCGTTGGCGCATAGGCACTTGGGCTATTGGACTGCACCGTGATAGTGATCTTGGTGGCCTGGCCGACTTTGGCGTTGTTCGGTGTGGACACCGTGGTACTTGTCTGCGTCTGAGCGATACTGGCCCCTCCGAGGGAAAAGGGCGTGCAACTGCTGCCAATAGTGGCTTGAGTGATCTGCCCAACATAGGTGGGTGTCCAATAGATGGTCGCATTACCGTTGATATCTGCATAAACAGTGGGGGCCGAAACGGTGACGCCATTGCTGTACTGGGCGCTTAAGGTCAACTGCGCACTATTGCAGATGTTAAGGGCGGTGATCGTTTGAGTTACCCCAACGGTGCCATTGCCGAAGCCGGTCGCACTGGCGTCTGCCTGCGCGGGGACCGCGGCCAAGCCAAGCGCACCTAAGACCAGTGCGGATGTGGCACCCACACGAACTATATTTCTATACATCTGAACATCCTCTCTGTGGTGTATGAACAACTTTAAGCCTGGACCACTGGTAATCAACGCTCATTTGGCCTAACGACACAGGAAGATGATGGACAGGGCGCTGCTAAGCCCGATGCGCCTCATACATTCGCGGCAGGCAGGGCGGCAACAAATTGGCTGCGGAGCGGCGTGCGGGCCAATTGGTAGCGACATAGTCCGCCACCGTCGCGCTGGCGTCGCCACCTAAATTTCGCATACTTGCTGAGCATCACCACGGGCTTATCACGCCCCAATGCTAAAGTTCGAAGGCTTCGGGCGATTGGCTCAGTGGTAGAGCACTCGCTTCACACGCGAGGGGTCACTGGTTCGAACCCAGTATCGCCCACCGAAGCAGTGCCCCGGTCTTGAATCAAGATGAGGTTGCCGCAAAGATGGCGCTGTGTCGGATTCACCCAGTGCTATCGCAGCCAACATCGGGGTCAGTAAACCCCAACTCTGGACGCGGTCAGGGGTTTTCGAGCTGCTAGCCAACGTTGCGGTAATCGCGGCTGTTCCGCTGATTGCCCGCAGCCTCTGGCCGATGTTTCGTGAAGGCATCACTAACTTTGGTTTCGCCGAGATCGTCGAGAAGTTGGCGGGCGCGGGTGGCTGGACAGATGTTGGCTGGGAGGTTGCCTCAACAATTGGACTTGTCAAGCCGGATTTTTCGGCATATGACTCCCTAGAGGTCCTGCATCCGCTCGTTGGAATGCAATTGGACTTCGTTGACTTATCGGTCAACTCTCATCCGCCCATGGCCATTCCGCTGGGGTTGCCGCTGGCCTATTTGGATTACGGCTGGTGGCTGTCCTTCTATGTAATTGCAAGTTTTTGCCTGATCGCGCTGAGCATGCGCCTAATGCAAGTCCCCGCCTACATCGCCTATCCACTAGCCCTCGGAATCGGCCTTACAGTCCCCGGGCGCTGGGGCTTGATGAGCACCTATCCACTCTCGGCTGTTCTAATCGCCCTAGCCTGGAAGTACCGACGCCATCCGGTGATTGCCGGAGCGGCGTACGGCATCTACGGCTCATCTCGGGGTTTTGGATTGTTAATGCTTTTATACCCGCTGATCAAGAGACAGTGGAAGACATTAATCATTGGGGCGGCCATTCCGGTTGCGCTATTGGCCATCGCCGTTGTACTGGAACCCGCGGTCATTACGAATTATCTGGATACTTCAAGGGCGTCGATTGCCGCATCCCTTCAGCGCAATGACCTCATGACGGTTGGTGCGCTGCTGCGCAGAAGTGGGTCACAGGAATATGTGGCGTGGCTGTTGGCGGCGGCGGTCGCGGCCGTCGCGCTTTGGCGTAAGCAAGAGCCTTTTTGGGTAATCAACTGGTTCATCTTGGCGGTGAGCCCGATTGCCTGGCTGCACACATTCGTGATGGCGATACCACTGCTCGTGGTGGTGTGGCGGTCCAGCAAACTAGGTGTCGTCCTAGTGCTAGTTGCGGCCGCCTCCATAGTTTCGCCGCCACCACTTATCTCAACCTACTTCTCCATCAATTGGGTGGTGGTTGTCGTGGTGGCGGGCATTGCGTTACTCAGTTGCCCGATGCAGCGCG
>JAQCEO010000061.1 GCA_027729805.1 Actinomycetota bacterium | reverse complement strand
GCGAAAGCTTGCGCACCTCCGCCCACCGCAAGCACGTGGTTGTCCTTAACTAATGCTGCATCTGAAAGTGACATGCGGTGATTTTGCCCGCCACCGCATCGCACCGCGTATTTCTCCAGCGCACGCATACCCGGAGTGGTCTTGCGGGTGTCGCGAACCGCTGCCCCGGTGCCTGCAATCGCCGCGACCCACGCTGCCGTCACCGTCGCGATGCCACCGAGGTGGCCAAGAAGATTAAGTGCCGGGCGTTCAGCCCGCAGCAGATCATGGGTAAGTCCAGTTATTGAAATGATAACGGCGCCCGGTTCGACTCGGTCCCCGTCGCGAACCATGGCTTTGACTTCCAGGGCCGGATTGACGTTTTCGAATACGGCCGCAGCAACTGGGATACCCGCAGCAATACCGGCTCCTCGAGCCACTAAATCCAAGGTCGCCCGCTGCTCCATCGGCACCGTGGCAAGGGTTGTTATATCTTTGCCGCCGGCCAGATCCTCAGCAAGCGCCATCTCAATGAGTCGGTTTACCTCAGCCGGATCAAGCCCGGCGGCAATTAGTGCAGCACCAGTCGAATCAACCATGCCCGCCACCTGAGTTTTCTTCAACGCCTATTCGCCTCGTCTCCAGTTGCCCCTGTTCGTTTAGCCGTGAAACTAAACGCACGCGCCACTCCTGATCATCACGGTCGGGGAAATCCTCGCGCCAATGCGAGCCGCGGGTTTCCTCGCGCAGTAACGCATGGTGAACAAGCACACTGGCCAGGGCATGGATATTGGTGGTCTCCCAGTCTTCGGTGCAGGGCTTGGCCCCAGCTTCGACCTCGAGCGCCGCGAGTTCCTTTTTAGCCGCATCAAGGGATGCGCGGCTTCGCAGGACACCGGCATGTTGATCCATCGTGCGCTGGATATCCCGGCGCACGCTATTCGGCAGCAACTCCTTTGTTGCTGGCGTCAGCACCGGCTCGCGCACCAGCGGGTGCTCCTGCGCTAGCACCTCGCCAATGCGAGTAGCAAAGACCAAACCTTCAAGTAGTGAGTTTGACGCCAATCTGTTGGCACCGTGCACCCCCGTGCAAGCAACCTCACCGCAGGCAAATAGGCCTGGGATTGAAGTGCGGCCCCAAAGGTCGGTGAGCACCCCGCCGGATGCAAAGTGTTGAGCGGGTGAAACCGGGATGAGATCGGTCACCGGATCGATACCCCTGGTTCGACAAGATTCCAAGATCGTCGGGAAGCGGCGCACCCACCGGTCAGCGCCCAGGGCGCGGCCATCGAGCCAAACGTGCGCGGCACCTGTTTCGCGCATGCGGCGCATGATCGCTTTCGCGACAACATCACGTGGCGCCAAATCAGCCAACTGGTGTTCATCCAGCATGAAACGCTTGCCATCGTCATCAAGTAGCACCGCGCCCTCACCGCGCACGGCTTCCGAGACAAGCGGCTGCTGTCCTTGAGCAAGTGGCCCCAGCCACAACACCGTCGGGTGAAATTGCACGAATTCAAGATCGGCGACATCAGCGCCCGCCCTAAGTGCCAGCGCAACGCCATCACCGGTGGCAACATACGGATTAGTTGATTGCAAGAAGACTTGCCCGAAGCCACCGGCGGCAAGAACTACACTCGGGGCGAGCGCTGCGCCAACACCTCCACGCTGCCCGGTGCCGACCACGTGTAGGGTAACCCCTTGCGCGGCGCCGGTTTCATCAAGTAGCAGATCCAGTACAAGTGCGTTCTCGACCACTTCGATGCCAGCATCGGCGGAAACCGCGGCAACCAAAGTGCGCGAAACTTCGGCGCCGGTCGCGTCACCACCGGCGTGGGCAATGCGATCACGCAGATGCCCACCTTCACGGGTAAGTGAGATCTGGCCGGCGGCATCTAGATCGAAATGCGCACCGAAAGTTATCAACTCACGGACCGCGGACGGCCCTTGGGTAACGAGCACCTGCACGGCTTCTTCATTACAAAGCCCGACACCGGCAGCCAAGGTATCCTGCAGATGTTCCTGCGGTGAATCGTCCTCGGCCATCGCCGCGGCAATGCCACCTTGTGCCCACCGCGTCGAGCCTTCATCCACCTGGGCCTTGGTAACGAGTAATACCGTCTTGCCGGCAGCCCGTGCATGCAGTGCCGCCGTGAGACCAGCTACCCCAGACCCCACGACCACGACATCAGCGCGCGCGGTCCAGCCGGCTTGGTCGGCGCGCAATCCGCGCGTACGCCGCAACCCGCTAGACCCGGGCTCGTTCATGCGGCCGCACCCAAGTCACACGGAGCATTATCGAGTAATCTGGTGGCACCAAGACGCACCGCGACCACCACTCGAGCCGGTCCGCGCGCCGGCGCCGGTCCCAGATCTGGCGCCGTCACCACGAAGTAGTCAACTTTTATCGCTGGCTCCTTAGACAGGACTTCCAAACCCGCAGCAACCGCCGCATCTTCACCATATTGCGCGGTGGCAACCGCTGCTGCGACCGCCTGCGGGATCAATGCCGCTTGGAACCGCTCGGGCACTGTTAGGTAGCGATTGCGGCTACTCAAGGCCAACCCATCGGGTTCGCGCACGGTCGGCACCGGCACCACCTGGACCGACGTACCACGTTCGGCAAACATCTGGGTGACGAGCACCAATTGCTGGTAATCCTTTTCGCCAAACATCGCAAAATGCGCACCGGTCAATTGCTGCAGTTTGCGCACCACGGTCAGCATGCCACGAAAATGGCCGGGTCGAGCAGTACCTTCCAGAATTAGTCCGACCGGACCAGCGTCAACCATTTCACTTTCGGGTAGTTCTGCCATATTCGAGGTGCCGTAAACATCCACGGCGTTCGGTGCGTAAACAATATCCACTGCATTTTCTTGACAAATCTGCCAATCACTCTCAAGGGTGCGCGGGTACTTATCTAAGTCCTCGCCTGCGCCGAATTGAGTTGGGTTAACGAATATGGTGACGATGACGGTACCGCCAGCGCCCACGCGCCCACGCGCTACCCGCATCAACTCCGCATGACCATCATGTAATGCACCCATAGTCATGACGACCGCAACTTCACCGCGACAAAGTGCCGGAATCTCACGGTGGAAATGCACCAGGCTCGTCACCGCGCCTCGCCCAAGACTTTCAGTAATGGCTCGGCAGCCTGCGCGCTAAGTAACCCAGCACCGATAGCACGGTCGGCGGTCAACCGCCCCAAAGCACGGTATCCAGCGGCCGCCTCTTCAGAGACCTGAGCAATAACTTCAAGATGAGCGGCGACTGCTGCGGCGTCACCGCGCGCGACCGGTCCCGTAAGCCCCTGATCTCCCAGCCGCAATGCATTATCAAGTGATGCACTCAGGAGCGGTGCGATGAGTTGCTGCGGATTTTCGATCCCGGAAACTTTTAGTAGGTCAACAGTTTGTGCTACCAGCGTGATCAAATAATTCGATCCGTAGGCAAGTGCTGCGTGATATAGGGCGCGGGAATCCTCTGGAACCCATACCGGGTCGCCGCCCATTTCAACAACCAGAGCCTCGGCGATCGATCGCATTGCGGTTGGCGCCGTTACCCCGAACGGGCAATCTGCGAGCCTGGCTAAATCAACGCTGGTACCCGTGAAGGTCATGATCGGGTGCAACGCAATCGGTACCGCACCATGTTGAGTTACCGGTGCCAACACTCCAATGCCATAACGGCCCGCCGGATGCACCCAAAATTGCCCCGGGTGCACATTCCCGGTTTCGGCAAGGCCGGCAACAAGGCCCGGCAAGATGTCATCGGGTACAGCTACGAGTACCAGATCAACATCCTTGGTCGCCCCAGGTCCATCGGTGATCGCCACCCCCGGTAGCAGCGCCTCGGCGCGCAATCTCGACAAATCCGATACCGCTGACACCGCGAGCACCTGATGGCCGGCCCGGCGCAAAGCCGCCCCCAAGACCGCCCCGGCGCGACCAGCACCAATCACGCCGATTCTCAGGCGGGGAGGACCAAGTCCGTTCACAGGGTGAGCGTAGAGGCAGGCAACCCCGCTCGCTAATCGCGCCCGATCAATAGTGCCACCATCAAGTCACAGCTAATCTGTCATGTCGTGGCCGAACGATACTCATGGCAGCAGGCCTGGGAGCAGACTCTTACCGGAGCCCATGGTTTCTACCGTGACAACCCGCCGGCAACGCACTTCACGACATCGGTGATGTTCGATTATGAGGTTGCGTCATACGTTTCTGGCTTGATTCGCGACTTCGATGACGAAAATGAGCTGATTGTTACCGATGTCGGTTCGGGTGATGCGCACTTGAGCTTAGCTCTCGCGGACCAACTAATTGAGCGGCCATGGATTCGATTCGAGGCCATCGACCTGCGACCGCCGCCCGGATTACTACCTCGGTCAATACAGTGGTTGGTGGGTGATGCCCGCAAGCTGTCGCTACATCCAGCACGCCGAATAGTTATCGCCCACGAATTTCTAGACGATATCCCCTGCGAAAGATTCGAAGTGGATGAATGGGGCGAGGCGCACTTGATTATCGTCACAGATGGGGAGGCAATGCTGGGGCCGCCCTTGGCCGATGATGTTGCATGCGCGCACCTAGATGTCAACGCTGCGGAATTGCGCAACTGGCTTGATAGGTGGTGGCCAGCAAACCGGCCGTTTACGCGCGGTGAGATCGGCAACACCCGTGATGCTACGTGGCACCACCTGACCGGTTGGATAACTAATGGGTTTGGTATCGCCGTCGATTATGGTCACTTGCGCGCAGAGCGCGAAGCCGGAACTTGGGATGGCGGCACCTTGACCGGTTTTCGAGGTGGCCGCGCGGTGAGTCCAATACCGGACGGCTCCTGCAATATCACCGCGCATGTCGCCATGGATGCGGTCGCCGCAGCACTGCCCGATTGTGAGTCCAAGATTAAAAAGCAAACCGAGGTGCTGCGCGGGGGGCACGTTGCAAAGCCCGGTGGCCTGGGTGACTTCCTCTGGTTGACACAGGAGTTTGCTGACACCTGACAAGATGAGCAAATGCAGGAGTTATTGGTTGCTGTCGGAGCGGCGCGATACCTGGACCACGACGTCGTACTCGAGTTGGACGACCTCCACCCGGCGACACATGCCGCACTTCAAATTCGAATAACCCTCGATGATCAAGGTCTGATCAGCGCCGCCGATCCGCAGGTGGGGTTGCTTCATCGAAGCGCTGAGAAGCTTTTCGAGGCACGTGACTACCGACAAATCTTGATGCTCGCCAACAGGCACGATTGGCTCTCGGCTTTTTCGTCCGAACTCGGTGTAGCCCTAACGGTTGAGGCTGCCATGGGAATCCATCCCCCGCCGCGGGCAACTTGGACTCGAACATTGCTCGCTGAAATGAATCGGGTTTCAGCATCACTCCTATTACTTGGTGCTCCGACAAGGGACCTGCCGCTACTTCAATTGCGTGAGCGATTCTTGACACTTCAGGAGTTGGCGAGCGGTGGGCGGGTGCATCCCATGATCAACCGCATCGGTGGCCTCGCGCACCCGCTGACCACGCAGTGGTTAGCCGAACTGGCAATCCTCACCACCGAATTGTCAGCTCGACTGCCGGCTATCGGCGCAGCGACCGAGGCGGCGACCGCTGCATTTGCGGGCCGCGCGGTCTTATCCCGCGCCACTGCCATGACCTACGGGGTCACCGGGCCGGTTGGGCGAGCAAGTGGACTTGACCTAGACCGCCGGCGCGATGAGCCCTACCTGGCTTATGGCGAACTCGCCGAATTCTTGATAGTGCCAACTTCAACTGACGGGGATTTGCCAGCGCGCTATCGCCTGCTGCTTGATCAAATTCCGGTATCGCTGCGACTAATGGCGGCCTGCGCCGAACACGTACTCGGTGCCGGCGCCATCGATGTGCCGCTGCCAAAGGTGATAAAAGTCCCCGAGAGCACCACTTACGGTCAAGTCGAGGGCCCACTCGGGGTGAGTGGGTATTTGCTGGTCAGCGTCGGCACGAAATCGCCTTGGCGGCTAAAACTTCGTACCCCATCACTAAGTAATGTGCAGGCAATGGCGGCCGCCGTTATCGGCCTACCGCTGGCAGATCTTGGGGCCGCGCTGATGTCATTCTTCTTCGTGGTTGGCGATATCGATCGCTAGGTGCGGCCTTGCTGCGAACTGGGTAGGGCGCTATTTCTCGTGTTCGCGCAGGTAAGTTGCGAACCGCGCGCGAAGCAGGGCTTCGGTGGTCGGGTCCAGCGGGTCATCGCCCATCATCTCGCGCACGGCCTTGACCGTCTCGATAAAAGTGCCGCCGACCGCCCCGAGGTCACCGCCCTCTCCCTCGATGGCAACCATACCTGGCATGTGGCCGAAAAGGTCGGTGAAGAATCCGAGGTCAAAGCGCTTTTCGGCGACGTGGAACGCGCGGTGGCGCAATTCGCCAAAGGGTAGGTCTTCAAGAACTTCACTCACGGGGCTGACTCTATCTTGGCACCTTTGACATCGTCATCGTCGATAGGTAACCGGCAAATATGCTCCAGCCAGAGCGCAACGACCACCAACAACAAGGATCCGACCGCAGTACCCAAGGCCGCCCAGAGGGTGTCTTGGCCCGCGGCGGTGAACCGCGCCGGCAGGGCGCCCAAGGTGACCCCGAGATAGAAACCGGCGACAAGGGACCCGGTCCGCGAAGCCGCCATCGCTAGGGCGGCCGTGCGCGCAGCGACAATAGGTGGCAGCAATTTAGTTCCGGGCCGACGCTGGAGGCGCGGGCGGGAGAGCAAAGTCCAAATACCCAGTGCCAGCGCCAATATCCACATGGTGCTGGCCGCCAGCCACGGCACCGGAAGGATCCGACCGGATTGCCCTTCGATTAACGACACCGCACCCCAGCCGATGGCCGCGGCCAGCACCGCGAGCAGCAGCAGCATCCGCACTCTGGTTGGTTTCACCAGCGCCACCTCATGGGTGCGACCGGGTAGTCGTGGCCGCGGCAACCTGGCGCACCGCACCGGTGGCCACGGCAGCGGCCAACTCTCGCACCGGTCCGATCCCGGGGAGCACCGCATTCGGATCGATCTCCAGCCACGGCACTAGGACGAACTCGCGCTCACCTGCCCGCGGATGCGGCAAAGTCAAAACCTCGTCCAGTAACACGAGATCGCCATAGGTGATGATGTCAATATCCAAAGTTCGCGCCCCCCAACGCACCTCGCGGGTTCGCTGCCAGGAGTTTTCAATCTCGTGGGCAACCGCGAGGAGTTCATGCGCTGTAAGTGTGGTCTCCGCCAGCACTACCGCGTTTAGGTAAACCGGCTGGTCGGGCCCACCGACGGGATCGGTCTGATAAAAACTCGATACCGATTCGATAGTTATCACCGGCTGCTGATCCAATGCGGTGATCGCACCACGGAGCGCCGCCAGCGGATCACCGAGGTTGGCCCCGAGTGCTAAAACCGTTGGCGTGGAAGTCATGGCCGGGTAATGCGCAGCGCTACGTCGGCAACTGGCACCGGGATCGGGGCCTGCGGCTTGTGCACGGTCACATCCACCTTCGTTACCCCACCTAACTTGAGAATCGAGGTCGCGATGCGCTCGGCAAGGGTTTCCAGGAGGTCAACAGGATCGCCGATTATCAACCCATGAACTACCTGGGCAACAGTCGCATAATTGACGGTGTCGACCAGCGCATCGGTGGTGGCCGCGGCACTTGATTGCAGATAGACGTTGACATCTACGATGAACTCCTGCCCGTCCCGGCGTTCTTCTGGAAAGACGCCATGGTGGCCGTGGCCGCGGATCCCGGTCAAAATGATTAGGTCGCTCACTACTGCCTCCCCCTAGCCCAGGCCCTGCCAACGAGTACCGAATCCACCGCAGCCTTGACATTGTGTACGCGCACACCCCAAACCCCAGCGGCCGCTGCTAGCGCCGATACCGCATCGGTCGCGGCGTCGCGCTCGGCAAAGGCACGTGATTGCCCTGCGCCGTCGGCCAATAGTGCACCCAAGAATCGTTTGCGCGAGGCACCGATCAGTACCGGATAGCCCAGATCGACAAAGTCATTTAGGTGGTGAAGCACCTGCCAGTTGTCATCGACCTCCTTGGCGAACCCAAGGCCTGGATCAATGACGATGGAATCGGGGTCGACGCCACCGGCGATTGCTGCCTGCAATCGATCATTGACTTCACTCATGACCTCGCCGGCTACGTCGTCATAAACGGCCAATTGGTTCATGACCGCGCCGTGCCCGCGCCAGTGCATGAGCACATAGGGCACATCCAGGCCCGCCACCGTTGGGTACATGGCCGGATCGAAAAGCCCACCACTGACATCGTTAACAAGGCAGGCACCCGCCGCTACGGCCTCGCGTGCGACTTCGGCTTTCATAGTGTCAATGCTGACGTGGACGTCGGCAGCAACTAATGCACTTACCACTGGCAACACCCTGCTCAACTCCACTTGCGCATCCACCGGAGTCGCACCGGGGCGCGTGGACTCACCGCCGACGTCAATGATGTCGGCGCCGCCTCGGAAAAGGTGGATGCCATGGGCGAGTGCACTGGATAGTTCGTAGTGTTTACCGCCATCGGAAAACGAGTCGGGCGTGACATTGAGCACCCCGATAACAAGGGGTCGCTCCAGCTTCCCGAGATCCTCAGGCAGACCCGATGGGTGGCGAGGCGACATGGCTCACTCTGCGCTAACGGCCCATTATGAGTGACATCGCCTCGGCGCGAGTAGCTGGCGCCCTGAGGGAACCGCGCACCGCACTGGTGATTGTCTTGGCACCTGGTTTGCGCACACCGCGCATCGCCATGCACAAATGCTCGGCCTCAATGATGACAATCGCACCACGCGGATCAAGGATCCGCATTAGCGCATCGGCCACCTGCGTAGCTAGACGTTCTTGTACCTGGGGTCGGCGCGCGAACACATCGACCAAGCGTGCCAACTTAGATAGCCCCGTGATGGTGCCACTGATATTTGGGATATAGCCGATATGCGCCACCCCGTGAAATGGCACCAGGTGGTGCTCGCAGGTGCTGTACATCGCGATATCGCGCACGATAACGAGTTCTTCGTGCCCCATATCGAAGGAGGTTGTCAGGACTTCCTCGGCGGTCATTTGCAGGCCACCGAAGATCTCACCATAAGCACGGGCCACACGCGCAGGGGTATCGCGCAAACCTTCGCGTTCCGGGTTCTCCCCGATCGCTACCAACAGATCGCGGATGGCGCGTTCGACCCCTGCCGCGTCATACGGCCCCGCGGTCTCGTCGCCGGTTAGCGTCACCGGTCCGATATCGTTCACGTAACTTCCGTGGTCGCTCCGTGGTACCCGTTGGCTGACGGAGTCGCGACCGGCCCCCGCTCGTCGGGGCGTCGCCTTGTTGAACCCGTCCAGGCTGGGCGCACCTCGCGCAGCGTCAAAGACGCAAACACTTCTTCAATTTGCGCTTTATCCAAGGTTTCTTTCTCCAGCAACTCAATTACTAATGCATCAAGAACATCACGGTTGGCCACCAGCGCCTCATAGGCCTCTTGGTGGGCCGCTTCGATGAACGCACGGACTTCTTCGTCGATGGCCGCGGCGACCTCCTCGGAGTAATCGCGCACCTGACCCATGTCTCTGCCGAGGAAAACCTCACCCTGCTCTTTGCCGTAGCGAATTGCGCCCAAGCGCTCGGTCATGCCGTACTGCATTACCATCGCACGCGCCAGCGCTGTCGCCTTCTCTATATCATTGGAAGCACCGGTAGTCGGGTTGTGGAAGATAAGTTCTTCGGCCGCCCGACCGCCCAACATGTAGGCGAGTTGGTTGAGCATCTCGCTGCGAGTGGTCGAATATTTCTCCTGATCGGGTAGCACCATCGTGTAACCAAGTGCGCGGCCGCGAGGCAAGATGGTGATCTTGTGTACCGGATCGTTGCCCGGCAACGCTGCGGCAACAAGTGCATGCCCGGCTTCGTGGTAGGCGGTAATCTTCTTTTCTTCGTCGTCCATAACTCGGGTGCGCTTTTGTGGCCCGGCGATCACTCGATCAATGGCCTCATCAAGTGCCAGATCATCAAGGAAGTCCTTGCCCTCGCGGGCCGTGAGCAGTGCAGCTTCGTTCAGCACATTGGCTAAATCTGCCCCAGTGAACCCTGGGGTACGGCGGGCAACGGCGCGTAGGTCAACATGATCAGCCATCGGCTTGCCCTTTGCGTGCACCCCGAGGATCGCCTCACGGCCATTTAAGTCGGGGCGCTCGACCGCGATCTGTCGATCAAAACGACCCGGGCGCAGCAACGCTGGGTCCAAGATGTCGGGGCGGTTGGTGGCGGCGATCATGATGACGTTCTGGGTGGCGTCAAAGCCGTCCATTTCAACCAGCATCTGGTTTAGCGTCTGCTCCCGCTCATCGTGGCCACCGCCGAGCCCTGCACCGCGATGACGACCGACGGCGTCAATTTCGTCCACGAAAATAATTGCCGGTGCGTTGGCTTTGGCTTGCTCGAAAAGATCGCGAACCCGGCTCGCGCCGACACCTACAAACATCTCGACGAAGTCAGAGCCTGAGATGGAAAAGAATGGGACGCCGGCTTCACCAGCAACCGCACGTGCCAACAATGTCTTGCCGGTGCCGGGCGGGCCGTAGAGCAAAACGCCCTTGGGGATCTTCGCACCCACCGCTTGAAATTTCGCTGGTTCAGCGAGGAACTCTTTGATCTCTTGGAGCTCCTCGACGGCTTCCGCGGCCCCGGCAACGTCTGCGAAAGTTGTCTGCGGCATATCTTTGGTAATCAGTTTGGCTTTTGACTTGCCAAATTTCATGATGCTCGAGCCACCGCCTTGCATCTGCCCCATGAAGAAGAAGAGCAAGAAGACGATCAACGCAATCGGCAGCAGCGAGATCAGCAAGGTCATCAGCAGGCTTTCGCTCGGCACCACCACGTTGTAGCCACCGGGTAGTTGACCAGCGTCGGCTTTTTGCTGCAGCAGCTCTTGGAGGTTGACCCCCTGTCCCGTCACATATGACGTACGGACTTTAGTGCCGTCTTTTAGGGTCAGGTCCAAAACCTGGTCGCGGTCGGTGATGACCGCGGTGTCGACATTGCCCGCCTGAATATCACTGACCGCCGCCCCGGTATCGACCTGCCCGGGGGCACCGAGCCCAGAAACCAAACTGGAGCCCAGGAGTACGAGCAGGACGGCCAGCGCGATCCAAAAGATCGGTCCGCGAAAAAGCCGCCTGAAATTCACCTCCTGACGGTACTACGAGCCCGCCGACTCCACACCCGCGCGGTTACCCTTTGCGCGCAGAGCGAACCGGGGCCAGCCGCATCGGCCCCACCCAGCCAAAACCATTGGGTGGGGTTGCGGGGGTGGGGTT
>JAQCEO010000060.1 GCA_027729805.1 Actinomycetota bacterium | reverse complement strand
TATCAGGCGGAGCAATCTTCGACTGGGGTTCGCACTTCATCGACCAGCTTATTAACCTCTTCGATAAGCCCATCGACTACGTATTGGGAGTGAACCACAAGCGACATTGGCACCATGTAACCAATGCCGATCACGCGACCGTGACAATCACGTTCACCGATGGCACCCAAGCTACTTTCACCCACTCCGACCTTTCCGCCGCGCGCAAGCCCAAGTTTCATGTGCTCGGCACCTTGGGCGCTATCGTCGGCGAATGGGATCCGGCGGCAGAGCCCGCGGTCGCCGATCTGCCCGCCCAGCTGTTTCACTTCGACAACACCGGCAAGGTCACAGCAATTGCCCTTGACGAGGTCGCACCTTATGAGTTTCATAGCGAGCTGGCTGCCTTGCTAATGCATGGAACTCCCATGCAGGTCAATGCGCTGTCATCACGCAATGTGGTCGCAATCATGGAGGCCGCCGAACAATCAGCTCTAATGCGCGGCCGCCCGGTTACTCCAACGATTGCGACATGAGCGCCGCACCGGTTCCCGAAGTCAAGTGGGGGGTGCTCGGCGCCGGGTGGCTGGTCCAGACCGCAACAGGTGCTGCAATCCACAGCACCGCAGGTGCCCAGTTATACGCCACCGGTGCCCGCGACATCGCCCGTGCTGAAGCAACGGGTGCTTCCCGCGCCTACGACAACTACCAAGCCGTTGTTGACGATCCCGAGGTGGAAGCTGTCTACATCTGCCTTTCGAATGAGGCGCACCTACCGTGGATCCGCACGTGCATCGCCGCCGGCAAGCACGTGCTGTGCGAAAAGCCAATGGTGCTCACCGAGGCGGCTGCTGCTTTAGTCTTCGCGGAGGCAAATGCGGCTGGGCTGCTTCTCGTGGAAGCCATGTGGTCACGTTGGCACCCGCGGATGCGCCGGATTGTAGAACTTGCATCCAGTGGCTCCCTCGGTGAGATCACCAACTATCTCGCCACCTTCAGCTTCGATGGAGTCGCCCCGGGCAACTATCGGCTAAGCCCCGATCACGGTGGAGGCGCCCTTTATGACGTCGGCGTTTACCCATTGCACGCGATGTTTGCCCTGCTACCAGGGGTCGAGTCGGTAACCGTCCTCGAGGTCGACCAGAAGCGCAATGACCAAGGCGTCGATCTCACCACCATGGCCGAACTCACCTGGGGTGGCGCCACCCGGGCCAGCATCACCGGCTCGTTTGTCATGCCTGAATCGCAGCTCCTAACAGTAATCGGTACCGAGGGCGAGATGCGCGTGGAGGATAATGCGGCCTTTGCTTCATACCAAAAGCCCACACAACTATGGGTGGACAACCACATCGAAACCTTCCCGAGCACCGACGCCTATCAGGTGATGTTTGAAGAGGTAAGCGCCCGAATCCGCGGCGCGACGGGGTGGCTGCTCCCCCACCGGGACTCCATCAGGGTAGCGCGCACCGTCGACTCCCTCCTTTGATAGATTTTTCTTTACGCACCGCTAGCTCAATTGGCAGAGCAGCTGACTCTTAATCAGCGGGTTCGGGGTTCAAGTCCCTGGCGGTGCACCAAGAACCTTCAGTAAACGCGGGCCGGCAACTTCACCTCGGCTCAAGCTAAGATCGGCCTCGCCTACAGATACAAGCCGGTGCCCGCGGTGCTATGGCGGTCAGCCGCCACCGCATGGATATCGCGTTCCCGAAGTAAGACGTAGTCAATGCCCTGTAATTCGATTTCACATCGATCTTCTGGCTCGAAAAGTACCCGATCGCCGACCTCAATGGTGCGCACATTGGGGCCAATCGCAACCACCCGCGCCCATGAGAGCCTGCGACCAACCTGTGCGGTCGCCGGAATGACGATCCCGCCGGTTGATCGGCGTTCCCCATCCTCGCCACCTTGGCGAACTAGCACCCGGTCATGTAAAAGTTTTATCGGCACCGAACCATCTGCGTTCGGGCGCGTATTGGGCAAGGTTTCGCTGGTTGTCATCGAATGTGATCAGCCGCGACGGCGCCCGATTATCTTCAGAGCTACGATGCCGGCGACTACCGCACCGACGATCGCTACCCGCTCGGGCCTAATGCCCCCGAACTCATCGGTGAACCAGCCGGTAATGGCGCGACCGCCGCGGCGGGCCATGGCAGCCGGGGTCATCGCACTTTTAAGGGTCGAGATGGTCGCCACAAGTTCTTCGCGGGCTGCCGCGATCTCCGCCTGGCGATCAGCGGTGGTAGGTGGTGTGGTTTCCGACACGGGAGGAGCCTACGCCGAGGACCACCGCACCGATCATGCGGGCACATTTCGTGGATCAAACCCGTAGGGCAGTTCGAGTCGATTGGCGCGCATCAATTCGTCATTAAGCAAGATGTTTCGGGTCGGGCCGTCGGCGACTACTACCCCTTCGGAGAGCACCACCGAACGCGGACATAACTCAAGGGCGTAGGGCAGGTCATGGGTAACCATGAACAAGGTGATGTCGAGGTCGCGCAAGATATCGGCCAGTTCACGCCGACTGGCTGGATCCAGATTACTAGAGGGCTCATCGAGTACCAAGATCTCCGGATGCATCGCCAATACGGTGGCAACAGCCACCCGGCGCCGCTGCCCAAAAGACAAATGGTGCGGTGGCCGGTCTCCGTATTCGCTCATCGCAACTTGCTCGAGCGCTTCATCTACCCGTGTCGCCAAATCCGCTCCCGTCAAACCCATATTTGCCGGCCCAAATGCAACATCGTCACGGACCGTCGGCATAAAGAGCTGGTCATCTGGATCTTGGAACACCACACCAACACGTCGTCGAATTTCCGGGAAGTTCTGCTTCTCGACGGCCAGGCCTGCCACCTCGACGCTGCCCACACCACCAGCTAGCAGCCCGTTTAGATGCAAGACCAAGGTGGTCTTGCCGGCACCATTTGGACCGAGCAGCGCAACGCGCTCCCCCTTGGCGATCTCAAGGTTCACTCCGAAAAGTGCTTGATAGCCATCTGGATAAGCAAATGCCAGCCCAGAGATTCGAAGGCTCGGGGTCATCGCCCAATCCATAACGCAGTAAGGGCAATGAGCAGGCCAACCACTGGCAATGACATTGCCGTAAACCAGTCGCCTGCTGTGGTTGTCACAGTCGCTAATTGTGGCAGTCTCCCGGTGTAACCGCGACTTAGCATTGCCAGGTGCACCCGCTCCCCGCGCTCATATGAGCGGATGAACAACGCGCCGCCGGATTGGGCGATGATCGGCCACGACCTAATACCTGTTGCGGTAAAGCCACGGGATTCGCGCGCCAGCTTCATGCGGTGCATTTCATCGGACACGACATGGATGTAGCGCAGCATGAAATTTGCGATTTGAACTAAGAGTTCGGGGACCTTGAGCCGCTCTAGGCCCATCAATAAATCCCTTGCCGGGGTAGTCGCGGCCAGCAGAATCGAACTCACCACCCCAAGGGTGCCCTTGACTAAAATCCCCCAGCCGGCGAGCAGTCCCGCCTGCGACAGGGTCAAGCCCAGAACCTCGACGGTCGGACCGGTACCGAAAAATGGCATCAGAAGTGCAAAGAGAACGAAGGGAACTTCGACCAGCATCCGCGGCAAGATGACGCGCGCCGGGATACGCGCAAGCACCGCGACGCCGACCAAAATCAGCGCGTAGAGCGCGAAGGCCCAAAACTGATTTGGTGGGGTCATGATCACCGTGAAGATAAAGGCGACCATCGCGACCGTCTTTACTTCGGCGGGCAGCCGGTGGATAACCGAGTGGCGATGGACGAATAAGCGCTCGCCTACATCGTGACCATGGGTATGTGGACTAGGCACTGACCTAATCAGCGCCTTTCTCGACAGTAGCTGACTTCTTGCTGCGCCCCAGGAACCAGAACAGGCCGAACCCAATCACAGCCATCACTAATACGCCGAGCACCCCGGCTAACCCACCCGATAGCCGTTCGGAGCCAACCCCGGCAATGCCGTAATCCGCGGTCGGCAGGGTGGCGTTTGCCGAATCCTGCGCGGTCGTCATCAACCCTTGGTCCTCGGCAACTTTTTCTAAGCCATCTGGTGCACTACTCGCGTAGAAACTCACGAAGCCGGCCAAGAATAGGCAAATAACCATGCCGGCACCGACTAACATCCACACGCTCTTCTTTGACAACTTAGGACCCATTCGCCGGAGTTGCTACCGGAGTGGAGGTAACGAGCAACTTCTTGGGCAGGCGATCGTGGATCCCGTAAACCAGATCCGGGCGCGCCAAGAACACCGCCCCAACCGTCAAGGCAGTTATCAAGCCTTCGCCGATGCCGATCAGGATATGGACCCCAACCATTGCAAAGGTCACCGTCGAAACCGGCACGGTTCCGGTGCCGCCGATCGCATACTCCAAGACAAAGGCCAACGCCGACACCGGCACGGTTACGAGCCCAGCTAGAAAGGCTGCCGCCATCACCTTGGGCCGTGACACACCAATGCCCTTAATTAGCCCGCGGAATACCAACCAGCCCACTACCGCGGTGACCATTCCCATATTGATGATGTTGAGTCCGATCGCGCTCAGGCCGCCGTCGGCAAAGAGCAGGCCCTGGACCAAGATGACCACACTCACCGCCAATGCGCCGGCATACGGGCCGATCAAGATCACCGCCAGCGCGCCGCCCAAAAGGTGACCACTGGTGCCGAGGGCCACCGGGAAGTTCAGCATCTGCATCGCGAAAATGAACACCGCTACCAGCCCGGCCAGGGGGGCGGTCTTCTCATCAAGTTGCTTGCGGGCCCCATTGAGGCAGATCGCGATGCCGATGACCGCAATTACCACGGCTACGGCGCTCGTTGGGGCGTTGATGAAGCCGTCAGGGATGTGCATGGTGTGAACCTGCATCAACTGAATCTGCATGGCGACCTCTCGGAGCATCCAAAGTCGGGGGATTTTGGACTAGATCGAAGTCTATGTCAGGTGCGAAAGATTCGCAATAAGAGCCCAGCCCCGGACCGGGGGTCCGTCCCAGCGAAACTGCTGGACCACTCCCCGCAGGGGTGAAACACCGCCCCCTAAACTCGGAGCGCGGTACTGAACCACCTGTAGGAAACACTCTTCGCGGGAGTGGTGGAATGGCAGACACGCCGGCTTTAGGTGCCGGTGTCTTCGGACGTGCGGGTTCAAGTCCCGCCTCCCGCACCAAGGTCAGCGAGCGACCTGAAAGACGTAGGACCAGTGGTCGACCTGGGGGGCGCCGGCGAAGAACGGCCCGATCAATTCGCGCCATTTGACAAAACTCTCCGACTCCCGAAAACCCACGGTGTGATCCTCAAGACTGCCCCAGCCAATCAGGAGCACATAAGAGTCAGAACGTTCGACCCCGTGCCGTAATTCGAAACTCACGAAGCCCGGTGCGGGGCGTAGCACTGTCTCGACGGCGGTGCCCACGGCGGCCTCAAATTGCGCATGCGTGCCTGGCAAAATATCGATGATCACGATTTCGAGAATCATGCAGCTCAGGATAGTAGCCGCGAAACCACCGGAACCAGAGCGGCAATCGCCCGGCCGCGGTGGCTGATCGCGTCCTTACCGGCTGAGTCCATCTCGGCGGTGGTGATCTGAAAGCCGTCCGCGATAAAAATCGGGTCATATCCGAACCCGTTGTCGCCACGGGGTGCATCGATCACCCGGCCGGTCATGATGCCTTCCACTACCTGTTCGACCCCGGCCGGTAACGCGATCGCGGCAGCACAATGAAATGCGGCGGTGCGGTGTTCAGGGGCTACATGGCTCAATTGGGTCAGCAGGAGTTCAAGGTTGGCGCGGTCATCGCCGTGACTCCCGGCCCACCGTGCCGAAAAAATACCCGGCATGCCATTCAGTGCATCAACACAAAGTCCTGAGTCATCGGCGATGGCTGGCAAGCCGGTGCAGGCACTAATCGCGCGCGCCTTAATAAGCGCATTCGCCGCGAAGGTTGTACCAGTCTCTTCGACATCGGGTAGCTTCGGGAACTCAGCGATCCCAACTAATTCCAGATCTAATTCTGCCGTCTCGAGAATGCGCCGCATCTCGTCAATTTTATTTTCATTACGGCTGGCTATGACGATCTTTGTGGTCATGCGCCGAGTGCCGTCCTTTGCAGGGCCGTGAGTTCGACGCAACCTTGGGCCGCTAACGCCAACAATTCATCAAGGAGTGCGCGATCAAATGGCTCGCCCTCGGCGGTACCCTGCACCTCGATGAAGCGGCCATCACCTGTCATCACCACGTTCATGTCGGTGTCGGCCCGCACATCATCGTCGTAGTGCAGATCCAGACGCGGCTGCCCGTCGACAATGCCAACGCTGACCGCTGCTACGGAATCCTTGAGCGGGCTAACGCCGGGGGCAATCAAACCTTGGCCTCGGGCCCAGGTGATCGAGTCCACCAGCGCAACATAGGCACCGGTGATGGCAGCGGTTCGGGTGCCACCATCGGCTTGCAAAACATCGCAGTCGACCAGAATCGAGTTCTCGCCGAGCACGCCCATATCAACAATGGCGCGCAGACTGCGACCAATCAGGCGGGAAATCTCCTGGGTGCGGCCGCCGAGCTTGCCCTTGACCGATTCCCGATCATTTCGGGTGTTGGTAGCACGCGGCAGCATCGCGTACTCGGCGGTAACCCAGCCCTTGCCCGAGCCCTTTAGCCACCTGGGCACCCCAGCGGTGAAAGAGGCGGTGCAGAGCACCCGGGTTCTGCCGAAGGTGACCAGTGCCGAGCCCTCGGCTTGGTCTAGCCAGCCGCGCTCGAAGGTTACGGGGCGAAGTTGGTCAGCGGCACGACCATCAGATCTGCTCATGCGCTGACCTTATCGACCGCTGCGCTAGCGGCCCTTGACCGTACCAATCTCCGGACCCAGAAATCTGCGCCCCAAGTGCTGGAAAGAGTCCGGATCACCGGTCGCAAAAAATTGATTCTCCGGCGCAGGTAACCCGCCGTCACGAACAAGTTGGTTTGCCACCAAGGTGCGATAAACATCCTTGGCCGTTTCCTCTGCGCTCGAAACCAAGGTGACCTCATCGCCCATGAGATAAGACAGCACCCCGGTTAGCAGCGGGTAGTGGGTGCAGCCTAGGACCAAGGTGTCAACATTAGCGTCACGAAGTGGCGCGAGATAAGCACGCGCAACGCCGAGTAGTTCTTCCCCACCGGTAACCCCGGACTCGACAAACTCCACGAACCTGGGGCAGGCCGATGAATAGATCTCAACATCTAGTGCCGCGGCGAATGCGTCGTCATAGGCACCAGATTTGATTGTCATTTCGGTCCCGACAACTCCGATTTTGCCGTTGCGGGTTGCCGCAACTGCCCTGCGCACCGCTGGGTGCACCACCTCGATAACCGGCACCCCGTATCGTTCGCGCGCATCGCGCAAAGTCGCAGCACTTGCCGAGTTGCAGGCGATGACAATCATCTTCACGCCCTCATCGACAAGTTGATCCATGATTTCGATGGCGAATTCGCGGACTTCGGCAAGGGGACGCGGCCCGTAGGGCCCACGCGCGGTGTCACCTATATAGCAGATGGGCTCGTGCGGGAGTTGATCCAAGATAGCCCGCGCAACCGTAAGGCCTCCGACTCCGGAGTCAACGATCCCAATCGGTGCATCAGCCATAACACCGTAATTCTATGTTCAGTGCTGCCGGTACCTAGGTAATGGACGCGATCAAGCCCACAATTGACCTTCCAAGGCGCTCTCAGCATCGTCCAAGGAGCCTCCGTATGCGCCGGTGGATAGATATTTCCAGCCGCCATCGCACACTATGAAGGCGATATCAGCTCGGTCACCGGCGCGCTTGGCTTTCTCAGCAATGCCCAGCGCCGCATGCAAGATGGCACCGGTTGAGAACCCCGCAAAAATCCCCTCCAGATCCATGAGCTCACGGGTGCGACGGATCGCATCCCGACCCCCCACCGAAAAACGCGAACTCAGGAGCGATTCGTCATAAATCTCGGGCACGAAACCCTCGTCTAAATTGCGCAAGCCATAAACCAGTTCGCCGTAGCGCGGTTCAGCTGCCACGATTTTCACTTCGGGTCGATGCTCCCGTAGGTAACGACCCACCCCCATCAAAGTCCCGGTCGTGCCGAGGCCCGCGACAAAGTGCGTCAAAGTCGGCAGATCAGCTAATAACTCGGGGCCGGTGGTGTCGTAGTGGGCCTGGGCATTGGCGGGGTTCCCATATTGATAAAGCATCACCCAATCAGGGTTTTCCGCGGCCACCACTTTCGCAACACGCACGGCCTCATTGGAACCGCCAACCGCGCTCGAGTAAATGATCCGGGCACCCCACATGGTGAGCAACGAGGTGCGCTCAGGCGAGGTGTTCTCCGGCATGACGCAAACCAATTGATAGCCCCGCAACTTCGCGATCATCGCCAGCGCGATACCGGTGTTGCCTGAGGTCGGCTCCAACAAGGTAGCGCCCGGCTGCAAGTTACCGTCACGTTCTGCTTGGTTAACCATCGAGAGGATGGCGCGATCCTTGATCGACCCGGTGGGGTTTCGATCTTCAAGTTTGGCCCACAAGCGCACATCCGCGGATGGTGAGAGGGTGGGCAACCCAATAAGTGGCGTCTGCCCGACGGAGTCGAGCAAGGAGTTAAATCGCATGGTGCCGCAGCGCGAGGTCAGCCGCCCGCAACCGCGGGCAAGATCGTAATGGAGTCTTGGTCTGCAACCTTTGTTTGGAGACCAGCCAAGAATCTAACGTCCTCGTCATTAATATAGACATTGACGAAGCGCCGCAACCCACTGTCATCCAAGAGCCGCTCACCGATACCCGGATAAGTCCCCTCGAGGTCGGCCACCACCGCGGCTAGAGTCTCCCCCTTCGCGGTAACGACTTTTGCCCCGCCCGTGAGCGGACGCAAGATGGTGGGCACTCGGACTTCAACTGACATGAATTTGACTCCGGTCGATTCGACATTTCGCGGATTTACTACTTTTAACTGTGATACGACAACAATAAGCACGAATATTCCGCGCTCTCGGGCGGCAAGGGTACCTGCAAGGACTTTGCAGCTATCACTCGAAAGTCCCGTCAATCTGCACGGGCTCCTCGCTCACCACCCCATCGACAATCCGAAAGGAGCGCAATTCGAAGGGGCCGTCCTCGGCTCCGGTCTCGCGCGTCGAAATCAGCACGTAGTGGGCATCTGGCTCACCAGCCAAGGCAATATCGGTCCGCGAGGGGTGGGCTTCGGTTGCCGTATGCGAGTGGTAAATCACCACCGGCACTTCGTCCCGCTCATCGAGTTCGCGATAAAGGGCGAGTAAGTCACCGGAGTCGAACTCATAAAAAGTCGGTGACCGAGCCGCATTGCGCATGGGAATGAAGCGCTCGGGCCGATCGGTACCGCTGGGCCCGGATATCACCCCGCAGGCTTCATCTGGGTGGTCGGCCCGGGCATGGGCAACCATCGCCGCCACTAGGTCCGATCCGAGCGTCAGCACCCTCAGATATTAAGGCCGCACCATTGGAGGGGCAGGAAGCCCCGGCCATTTCGGGGGCAGGAAGCCCCGGCCATTTCGGGGGACATTAAGGCCAGGTTAATTTCAAGTTGCGGGGTTGGGGACCTGGGGAGACAATGCGCGGTCAGGTATTTACTCCTCATAGATTAGAGGCCAAATGGATACGCTCGAGCTTTCTTACTCGCAGTTCCAGACGGTGTACAACGTGCTTTCGTTGGCATTAGCGGCAATGATCGCGACCTTCATCTTCTTGCTCGCTGTTCAAGGGCGGGTGCTGCCACGGTACCGGCAGGCACTGGTTGTTTCAGCCATGGTTTGCCTGATCGCCGCCTACCACTACTACCGGATCTTCAACTCCTTCACCGACGCTTATGAGGCGACCGGCGAAGGCGCACCGGCGACGGGGACCACCGCTATGTCCTACGTGCTGGTAAACGGCGATGGATTCAATGAGGGCTACCGATACGTCGACTGGTTGCTCACCGTTCCGCTGTTGCTGTTCGAAACCATCGCGGTGCTGGCACTTGCCAAGGCGGTTCGCCGAGGCCTGCTGCTGAAGTTGATCCCAGCTTCGGCGCTGATGATCATCTTGGGTTACCCAGGTGAGATCTCGGCTGACAATATGACCAGAGGCATCTGGGGCGTGCTCTCCACCATTCCGTTCATCTACATCCTCTACATCCTCTTCGTCGAACTCAGCAAGTCGATGAAGACCCAGCCCGAGCAAGTTGGCAAGGACCTCAATGGTCTGCGCTGGTTGCTTCTGGCAACCTGGGGTGTCTACCCGATCTCGTATCTGCTTCCGCAACTTGGTATCTCCGGTGCAGATTCGTTCATGTACCGCCAGGTGGGTTACTCGATCGCCGATATCTTGGCAAAGTGCCTATTCGGCTTATTAATCTACAAGATCGCCCGGGAGAAGAGTGCGGACGATGAAGTCGCGTTTGCCGAGGCCGAGTTGGAAGCGGCTCCGTCAAGTAAGTGATAAATTAGTTAAGTTCCGCAAGTGGCCCGGTGCGTATGCATCGGGCCACTTGCAATTTCAAATTAATCCGCATCCATGTGCAGTCGCACCAACGAGTCCTGCAAAAAGGTAAGCCAGTCGTACACATCAAATAGCCCAGCGCGCGGGTCGTCCTCCGGTAACTTGGCTAGGTCATCGTGGTTTTCCTCGGTTATCTCCAGTCGGGTACCAATGGCGATACGGGTATCATTTAAGAACCCCAGCCAGCACAGCGCCTCGTCCGCGGTCAGCACGATTTTCTCACCGTGCCGCTTTAGGCAGACAGCGACGTTGCTGGAATTAGCTATTTTGGTGGCCCGGAGGTCACGTTCGGTGAATCGGCGAAAATCGCCAGCCGCTTCGTCGTCATCGCGATAGGCCGCCGGGAACATGCGGGCTAAAGCCGGGTCCGACGGGGTTTCGGCAACTTCATCTATCCCAACGATCAGGGCAAGGGGGTCGGTTGACTCGGTGGCTTCATTAGGTGCAACGAACGCAATCATTTGCTCGGCGAGGGAGGTGAGAACCGCTTTTTCCATCTCATCGACTCGCAGCACCGTTCGGCCAGTTCTAGTCCGTTGAAATCCAGTGCTCATCTCCTAAAACCCATGGTCTAATCATCCTTCTGCAAGGTGGCCCACAACCCATATGCATGCAGCGCGGTGACATCGCGCTCCATCTCCTCACGGGTGCCATTGGCAACTACGGCCTTACCGCGCTCATGGACGTCCATCATCAAGAGCTCGGCCTTGGCTCGGTCATACTTGAAGTAGGTCATAAAGACGTAGGTCACATAGGACATCAAATTGATGGGGTCATTCCAGACGATGGTGATCCATGGCCGGTCCACCTCCTCGGTCAGGAGGGGTTGCGCTACCTCGGTTGGCGCTACCGACATTGCCGAGACCTGCAGCTTTTGGGCACCATCACATTGTCTCCCACCGGCGGTCTCGTACGCTGGCCCCCATGGAGATTCCGGCGAGGAGCGAGCACCTACCCGAGTCAGCACTGCTTGGGCACGTCCGTGGCGCGGTAATAGGTGACGACCAAGTTATGTGGGGTCCATATGGGGCCCGGCGGGTTACCTATGCCGACTACACGGCAAGTGGGCGGGCCCTTAGCTTCATTGAAGACTTCATTCGCGC
>JAQCEO010000059.1 GCA_027729805.1 Actinomycetota bacterium | reverse complement strand
CCAAGAAACCGATTGAGAACCGCAGGTGCTCCTCGCGGCCTTGGGCAATGCCAAGGGAAGCCGTGCCGAGCACTACGAAGCCAAGGGATGCCAGCCCCATTGCCACCGCGGCATAGGGGATAACGAAAACCAAGCTGAGGGGCCAGGCCGCGAGCAGGCCGACCAAGATGATGGCCACCCCGACATAAAAGGCGAGCCGAATCGCTTGGCCTTCTACTTCAGCGCGATTGCTCGTGGCGACCGACACTCGGCGGGCGGTCAATGCCTGAACCGCGATCGACAGCGTCGAGATGATGATCAAGATGCCGAGCAGGGCACCGTAGGCGCCAAAGTCGGCCGGGGTGAGTATCCGAGCCGCCACAATTGACAGCAGGTAGGCAGCCCCATTGCCGATCAAGGTGGCTGCTCCCACGAACACCAAGCCCTTGGCTAGAGTCCTTCGGGTTTGTTCACTCACGCGTAGACCCTACTTCCCTGCCAGTAGGGCGACCGGCTTGCCGGCCGGTAATGGGATAAAACCGGAACCAGTTTCCCCACAACAATCTGGGCAGCAGAAACCAGGTAAAGCGAAGGGGTGGATCCGAGAGGATCCACCCCTTCTTGGTCCTAACCAGACTCACCTTACGGGAACGAGACCTCCGGCACCGTGGCCATCGCCTCGGCCAGCCGAGCATCCGAGAACTCCTCGTCCACCATTTCACCGCGCAGGTACTGGTCGTACGCCGGTAGGTCAAAGTGGCCGTGGCCGCACAGTGCCGTCAAGATCACCGTCTCCTCGCCGGTCTCCTTGGCCTTTAACGCCTCGCGGATCGCCAAGGCAATCGCATGGGTTGGCTCCGGTGCCGGCACGATGCCCTCGGTGCGGGCGAACTGGATGGCCGCCGCGAAGCATTCGGTCTGGGGTACTGCGAACGCGTCCATCATGCCCATCTCATACATATGTGACAGCAGCGGTGACATCCCGTGGTAACGCAAGCCACCGGCATGGATCGGGTCTGGAATGAAGTCGTGCCCGAGGGTGTGCATCTTCATCAAGGGCGTCATGCCCGCGGTATCACCGAAGTCATAGCGGTACTCGCCACGCGTTAGTGATGGGCAAGAAGCCGGCTCAGCGGCGACTATGCGCGGTGAGATCTTGCCGGCCATCTTCTCGCGAATGAATGGGAACGAGAGTCCGCCAAAGTTCGACCCACCGCCGGTGCAACCTACGATCATTGTTGGGGTGTCGCCGGCCATCTGGAGTTGCAAGAGTGCTTCTTCGCCGATGATCGTCTGATGCAACAGCACATGGTTAAGGACCGAGCCAAGTGCGTAACGGGTGTCAGCATTGGTCGCTGCCACTTCAACCGCTTCGGAGATCGCGATACCCAAGGAGCCGGACCAGTTACGTGGATCCTGCGCAAGTTGCCGACCGATTTCGGTGACATCAGATGGCGAACGGTGCACCTTCGCGCCGAAGGCCTCGATCATCAACCTGCGGTAAGGCTTTGAGTCGTACGACGCACCGACCTGCCACACCTCGCAGTCCAGGCCATAAAGGGCACACGCAAATGAGAGTGCGGTGCCCCACTGGCCGGCACCGGTTTCAGTGGTGAGGCGCTTGGTGCCTTCCTTCTTGTTGTAGTACGCCTGCGGCACCGCGGTGTTGGGCTTATGTGATCCGGCCGGTGACACCCCTTCGTACTTGTAGTAGATACGCGCCGGCGTGCCGAGGGCTTGCTCGAGGCGATGGGCCCGGAACAGCGGGGATGGGCGCCACTGGCGGTAAACATCAAGTACGCCGCCGGGGATTTCGATGTACCGATCCATCGAAACTTCTTGCATGATCAAGTCCATCGGGAACAGCGGTGCTAGGTCATCGGGGCCGACCGGATCCATGCGGCCCGGGTGCAGCGGTGGGGGTGGGGGGGCCGGCAGATCGGGCATGATGTTGTACCAGGTAGTCGGCATCTGGTCTTCGGACAGTACATATTTATGCTGGCGAACAGTGTCGTCCATTTGGTAACCCTTTCTCGTCATCAAGTTGGCCCTAACTAAGTGGTTGGCAGGCTACCCCGATGCCGCCGGGGACGCGACGTGAATCTAAATCCTCGCGGTGCCGGGCCTGGGCCACCGGTTCCTCGCGGGAAACACGGTGTTACTGATGGGGCTGTAGTGCAGTTATATGTTTTTTGAGGCAAATGGGACCAGTTATGGGCCATCCCACAAACCCTTGGCGTGGCGTCCGAAAACCGGTCGCGAGCCTTTGGTGAACAAGGTCCTTCGCCATAACGTCATTAAGTCGCATGGTTCCAAGCCGGTCCCCCGACGGGCTCCATGCGGCGTGTTTTTTTGTAGCAACGCGAAGGAGACGTGCATGCACGCCCACCTCAAGAAGCTAACCACCGCGGTACTCGCCACCGCCTTAATTACCGGGCTGGCCATATCCCCCTCCGCCTCGGCACTGGCACCAAGTTATCCGGCCGCGACCCAAGCCACTACGGCCGTGGTTGACGCCGCCCGGCCGCTTTACCCGGTTGACACCCAGGTGCCGACGATGGCGCGGGTTCTCGAGCACCTAGCCACCATCCCCAAACTCACTCCTCGCCAGCGCCTTGTCGCCCACGTTACGGTGCTCCGGAAACGGATAGCGGACTTAGGCCGAAAGCAGGTTGGTGATGCCTACCGCGCCGGCAACTCCGGGCCAAATGCCTTCGACTGCTCGGGCCTGACCCGGTACGTCTTCAAGCAGATCACCGGCCGCACCCTCCCGCACTACTCCGGTGCCCAATACCAAATGGCTAAGAAGGTATCCCGGAAGAAGGCCCAACCCGGTGACCTCGTTTTCTACCTGCGCGGTGGCGCCCACCATGTCGGTCTATATCTGGGCAACGGCAAAATGGTGCACGCGATCGGGTCGAACAGGGGCGTTAAAGTCCAGCCCATCTTCGGGCCCTGGTACTCCCGCCACTACTCCGGCATGGGCCGCATCCTGCCGGCGTAGCCCCCATGGGCCTCGCCTCCGGCAGCACCGTGGCATATTTACGAATCAATATCTCCCACGACATATTTTGCTACGGCAAGTGCACTTGTCCACGCCGGTGAAACTGCATTGAGCATGTGGGTAGATCGATCTCCGTGCTGAAAGACGAAATCCATTTCCAATTTGCGGGTCGGTAGGTGAAATAGCTGCGCGCGCACGCCCGGGCGGCCCTTGATCTTGAAGTCCGCGGGCGACACAGAGGGCACTAGCGCGCGGGCTTGATTGACTAAGTGTTTGCGCGAATACTTTGGCAACTCACTACGCAATAAGCCGGCTACGTCATGATGATCGCTGCGGAAGAAACTAGGATACGTACGGGCAATGCTTGCGAGTTCACTCGCATCGAAGCCGGTAAGACCGCCGTAATCCTCGCGCCAAAGAGCTGGTATCGCCGTTGGGCCGATTTTCGCCTTACCGTCAACGGTGACGGTCAGATGCACGCCGAGAAACGGGTTACGCGGATCCGGTACCGGATACACATGGCGTTGCAGGCGCCCCGGCGCCCACGAGCCGTACCAATAAAGCCCCTTGAACGGGAGCATGCGGTAATCCTCGCCAACCCCGAACCAGTGCGCGACTTTGTCGGCATAAAGCCCGGCCGCATTAATCACATACCCGGTACTAATTCGCTGATCCGTCGTTGCCACCCAACCCGGTCCGGCACCGGTTACCTCCGCCCCAAGCAGCACCGAGCCACCGCGCTCACGAACTCGAGCAGCCAGCGCCTCAACAACGGCGACCGGGTCGGCCACCGCAGTTGTCGGTGACCAAAGCGCCGACCCCTGGGTCTGCGCCAAGGGTTCGAGCTCACGCAGTTGGGCTTCATCGATCAGCTCAAGTTCAACGCCATTGGCCTGGCCGCGCGCGAACAGCTCACGCAGCGCCGGCAGTTCGGATGCCGCTTGCGTAACAACTACTTTCCCGGTTTCTCGAACGGCAACACCGCTCTCCGCACAAAACTCATGCAGCAGTTGATTCCCCTGCCGGGTCAGTTGGGCCTTCAGGGAATCCGGGGCGTAGTAAAAACCTGCATGCACCACGCCACTATTGCGTCCTGATGCATGTGCCGCCAGCCGGTCTTCTTTCTCCAATACGACAACGCGGGCGTGAGGGTAACGGGCTAGCCAGGCATCGGCGAGGGCCAACCCGACAATCCCGCCCCCAATGACCGCCGCATCTGCTGTCTTCATATCCCCATCGTGACACGTTTGGCCGGCCTAAGTGGTGACCTGTGGGACTATCGACCCATGAGCACTTTCGGGTTAGATGGCGCGCTGTCTTGGACCGAAGCCCACCATATTGCGAGTATCTGCGCACGGCAACTGCCTGATACCCACGCCCGCCTCGATGAGGCGGCCGGCGCCATCCTGGCCCAGCCGATCTTGACTTTGTCCGCTGACCCCGCGGTCGATAGCGCTGCAATAAATGGTTATGCGGTATGCGGTGCCGGCCCGTGGCACTTAACCGATGAGCCGACACTACGTCCAGGCCACGCCATGCGAATTCGCACCGGTGATCCACTACCCCAACACACCGATGCGGTTTTGACCATTGATGGTTCGGTTGCCGAACAGCACGGTGACGGCACCATGAGTGTTATCGCACTCGATGAATTAACCCGGTTGCCAGATGAGCGAGCTCGGCCTGGGTTGGGTACGGGGATCATTCGTGAAGCGGAGTTCGCGCCAAGTGGTGCACTGCTTGTTTCCCCCGGGCGAACTGTAACGCCGTCAATCCTTGCCATCGCCGCGGCGGCTGGCCACGACGGCATCGAAATCGTGCGTCCACCTGTTGTTGGTGTCATCGTGCTGGGAACGTCATTACTGTCGCAGGGACAATCACGTCGTGGTCGGGTGCGCGATGCGCTCAGCAACACGGTGCCGTCATTCGTCGCGGCCTGCGGTGGCCGTGGTAACCCAGCGGTGCGCGCCCCCGATACCCCCGAACTTTTACTCAATGAAATTGCTGACGCTGCGGTCGATGTCATCATCACCACCGGATCAACCGCACCGACCCCCGATAACCATGTGCGGCAGGTGATGCGCGATCTGGGCGCTCATTGGCTTATTGACGGTGTCGCCGTCACGCCGGGTGCGCAGATGCTGCTCGCGAAGTTGCCCGATGGCAGGTTCTTAGTCGGCCTACCCGGTGAGCCGGGGTCGGCCCTTGCTGGCTTGGTCACCTTGGTCGCACCACTTATCGCTGCGCTTCGCGGCGCACCGGCGGTGCTCAGTTACCCAACCGCGGTGCTCTTTGCCGACACCCCGGCCGGTGAGTTCGCCGGTGACACCCGGTTGGTCCCGATCAGACTTGAAATGCTGGACGCCGCCCAGATCGCCTATCCGCTAGCGGACAACGGCCCCGCCGGGCTCGCTGGCTGGGCCCAGGCCGATGCGGTGGCCATCGTGCCCCCCGGTGCCGGTCTTCGCGGTGATGTTGTGCACCACCTGCCGGTTGTCCCCTAACAACACACCCCACCTCCTTGCATGCTTTCCCTATTACTTCGATAGGCTTTATTTAATGAATATCGGAGATGTTGACCTCGCTTTGGCCTTGGGCGGTCTGGTCGCCGGGGTGATGGTGGGCCTGACCGGGATAGGCGGGGCGGCACTTGTCACCCCGATGCTGGTGCTGCTTTTCGGCATCCCCCCGGCCGCCGCCGTCTCCAGCGACGTAGTCGCCGCCGCCGTAATGAAGCCGGTCGGTGCCGCCGTCCACATCCAGAACAAGACGGTGCACTGGGGATTGGTCCGTTGGCTGTCCCTCGGCTCAATCCCCGGGGTCTTGATCGGCACCCTCATTTTTGCCAACGTGCTGGCAACTTCGGGTGCGGATGAAACCATCCGCACCTGGATCGGCGTCGTTTTGATCATCGCCCTCTGCGCGATGTTATTGAAGACCTACCTAACCGCGCGCTCATCAAAAATCCACGGCGAACAAGAACTACTCGGCACCCAACTGCCGGTGCGGATTATGCCGACCGTATTTCTCGGCCTGGGCGTCGGCCTGATCGTCGGCATGACAAGTGTCGGCTCTGGATCCCTGATGGTCACCGTGCTCTTGCTTATCTACCCCCTGCTACGTCCATCCGTCTTGGTTGGCACCGACCTAACCGCAGCTGTACCGATGTTGATCGCGGGCGCCATCGCGCACACCGGTCTCGGTGACATCGATATCGCGGTGGTTGTTTCGCTACTTCTTGGGCAGTTGCCAGGTGTCTTTTTTGGTGCCCGACTGTCATCACGTTATGACGGGCGCACATTGCGCTACCTACTCATGGTCGTGTTGGCCGCCACCGCCATCAAACTCCTCGGCGCACCAAGTATCCTCGCCGGTACCATCGCCATCATCGGTGTCTTGGTCATCGGCACCATGATGGTGCGCGAGCGAGTACGATCCACATCATCATGCGAGCAATCATCCTCACCGAGCCCGGAGGACCTGACCAACTCAGGTGGCAAGAAGTAGCAACACCTGTTCCTGGGCCCGGCGAAGTCTTAATTGACGTTGCCGCCACCGCGGTTAATCGCGCAGATATCTTGCAGCGGCAAGGCAATTACGCCCCGCCACCGGGTGCCTCGCAAATCCTGGGCCTTGAGTGCTCCGGGGTGATCAGTGCACTTGGCCCTGGGGTCAAAACGGTCAAGGTGGGCCAAGAGGTAACAGCATTACTCGCTGGTGGCGGCTACGCCGAGCAAGTGGCTGCACCCGTCGGGCAATTGATGAGCGTGCCTACCGGCATCGCGCTCACTGCTGCCGCCAGCCTGCCCGAGGTGGCCTGCACGGTCTGGAGCAATATCGTCATGACCGCCCATCTGACCGAAGGCGAGTGGCTGCTAATCCACGGCGGTGGCTCGGGTATCGGCACGATGGCCATTCAGGTCGCACGCGCCCTCGGCGCCCGGGTTGCCGTCACCGCGGGCAGTACGGCCAAACTGGACAGTTGCGAACAACTCGGTGCTGAAGTCCTGATCAACTACCAAGAGCAAGACTTCGTTGAAGTAATCGCTGACGTCACCGGTGGTCGGGGCGCCGATGTGATTCTCGACAACATGGGCGCCGCCTACCTAGAGCGCAATGTGCAAGCACTAGCCCGCAACGGCCGACTTGCCATCATCGGAATGCAGGGCGGCGTGAAAGCCGAGCTCAACATCAATGCTTTGTTGCGCAAGAACGGCACCGTACATGCCGCCTCACTTAGGGGGCGCCCTGAATCTGAAAAGGCCGCGATCTGCCAACAGGTTGAACGCACCATCTGGCCGTGGATACCTGCCGGAATTGTTACCCCGGTTATCGGGGCCACCATGGCGTTGGCAGACGCCGCGGCCGCGCACCAACTACTTGAATCCGGGGCGGTCACCGGCAAGATCGTGCTGACGGTCTAGGCCATAATCACCAACGTGCGCATGAGACCGGTCCCACGTCGATCCGTTTCTGCCATTTTGAGCGTGTTCGTGTTAATGGCAACTGGCTTCCTGCTCCTGCCCGCGGCGGCGGCGGTTGAAACCTCAGTGGTCTGCCCGGTCGACCCGATCCCGGTCACCAGCGTACAAACTGATGCGTTGTTCGCGTTGGCCGCCGGGCGCCTTTACGCCGCTTCCGATATCACCGGCCTGCAGCCATCCGGGGCGAAGTTTCCATTCGGCGCTACCGCCCGGCAGACGAAATACCTGCGTTCAGATGCGTACGGCTGGACCGCCGGTTTTTATCCGGCCGAGCTTTGGCTGATGTATGAGCGAACTGCCGATCCCGCATGGCTAGCCCTCGCGCGCACTTGGACGAAGAGCCTGCTGCCGGTTTCGAAATGGACCGGATCCCATGACCTCGGATTCATGATTGGGCTGCCCGCCGGTCTAGGAATGCGCCTTGACCCTGATCCGGCGCAGCGCATCACTTATCGCCGCGCCATCATCAATGCGGCCAAGAGTTTGTCAAGCCGCTGGAACAACAAGGTCAAGGCCATCAAGTCAGGTGAGTACGACGGTAAATGGGGCCTAATTATTGATTCGGCAATGAACGCGCCGATGCTGATAGAAGCCGCCGACATGGTCGGCGGCGCGGAGGGTGCGCAACTTCGCAGTCGCGGGCAGAAGCATCTACTAACTCTTGCCAAATACTTCGTGCGGCCGAATGGCTCAACATTTCACCGATTGACATTTAATCCAAAGACCGGAGCACTAACCGGGCCGGTCTACGGCCAGGGCTACAACATGGCCACGAGCACGTGGTCGCGCGGCCAAGCCTGGGCGATGTATGGCTTCGCCAAAGGCTATGCCGTGACCGGCAACCCCATCCTGCTGGCTGCCGCCAACCGCACCAACGCATTTTGGAATCAACAGGTCGGCCTCGGCTGCGTCCCGGCATGGGATCTAGCTGTCGGTAGCGCATTCGCACCCCGGGATTCATCGGCGGCGGCCATCGCCGCGGCCGCGATGTTGCTGCTGGCGGATCTTGATCAAGGTGGCGGCGCCGATAACCGCCAACGCGCATTAACCACCTTGGGCACACTCACATCGCCAGAGTGGACATCGGTCAACACCCAAAATCCCGGTATCTTGATACGGCAGACTTGGAATGTACCGATCCTTAAGTACGAGGGCTCATATGTTTGGGGCGACGCCTACCTACTTGAATCCGCACTGAAGGTTAGTGGCACGACTGACCAGTGACCTCAACAGTTAACTTGGTGCCCGCAGGTGTTGATTCGCGCAACCACCGCCCCGGCGTATTGATGTCGAGCCACGCCGGTGTGCCATGCCAAAGTGAACAGCAAGACCAGGGCTGCTGTCGCCCTCATAGGGGCGGGTACCGTTAGACCGTGATTGACCCCCAGATCCTGCGCACCGACCCGGAGCGGATTCGCGAATCCCAGCGCCGACGCGGTGAGAACGTGGATCTGGTTGACGATCTGGTGGCCGCGGATGTGACCAAGCGGGCCGCCCAACAAGAGTTTGAGGACTTAAGGGGTCAGCAAAATACCCTCAGCAAGCAAATTGGCCCCCTGCAAGGTACTTTGAAACAGGCCGCTGATGCCGCCGCTAGAGCCCAAGTCCAATCCCGGGTTGACGTCCTCATGGCCAATGCCAGCGCGCTTGCCGATCAGGTAAAGACCGCCGAGGCCACCTTCAACGCCGCCAGCGAGGCTGCGGACCTACTTGTTTTGCAACTAAGTAATCTCGTCAACCTGGACTCTCCTGTTGGTGGCGAGGCCGACTTCAAAATTCTCGAACTCGTCGGCACCCCACGCGATTTTGCCGCTGAAGGATTCGAGCCGAAGGATCACCTAGATATTGGTGAGCGACTTGGAGCAATTGACACCGGCCGTGGCGCGAAAGTATCCGGCGCCCGATTCTTCTATCTGGTCGGAGTTGGAGCGCAATTGGAATTTGCACTACTTAACCTCGCTATGCAGCAGGCGATGGGCAACGGACTTATCCCGATCATCACGCCGACGATGGTGTTACCCGGTGCTATGGAAGGCACCGGCTTTTTAGGTCAGGCGGCCGAGAATGTGTACCGCATCGAAAGTGACGACATGTATCTTGTCGGTACCTCCGAAGTCGCCCTCGCCGCCTTCCACGGTGACGAAATCATCGACGCCGATCAACTCCCCCTGCGCTATGCGGGCTGGTCGACCTGTTTTCGTCGCGAGGCCGGCTCCTACGGCAAGGACACCCGGGGCATCATCCGCGTGCATCAATTCGACAAAGTCGAGATGTTCGTGTTCACCAGCCCAGAAGATGCCGAAGCCGAGCATCAGCGCCTGCTGCAGTGGGAGAAGGACTTCATTGACGCACTCGAAATCCCTTACCGCGTCATTGACGTTGCCACCGGTGATCTCGGGTCCAGCGCCGCACGCAAGTTCGACATCGAAGCTTGGATCCCAACCCAAGGCACCTACCGCGAGGTTACGAGCACTTCGAACACCACCGAGTTCCAGGCCCGCCGGCTGAAGATTCGGATGCGCGCGGGTAAAGAGGTGCGCCCCTTAGCAACTCTCAACGGCACGCTATGCGCGATGCCGCGCATCATTGTCGCGATTCTGGAAAACCATCAGCAGGCCGACGGCTCAGTTCGTATCCCGGCCGCCTTGCAACCTTTCCTTGCAGGTCAACAAGTGTTCACCCCGAAGGTATAGCGTCCAACAGATGTCACAACTCGCCTTGCCGGCAGATTTCTTCCCTGAACTTATCGCCCTCGATATTGACGACACCCTCACCGAACACCTGGGTAACGTCAGCGAACGAGTGATCGATGCCGTTGCCGCTGTTCGCGCCGCCGGGGTGCAAGTGGTGCTGGCCACCGGGCGCTCGCTGTCAACCACCGCTCCGGTCGGCCGGGCCCTCGGCCTTGACGGCTGGGCCGTTTGCAGTAACGGGGCAGTGCTGGCCACCATCGAGCCCCAAACCGTGATCGAGGCTGTCACTTTTGACCCCAAGCCGGTACTTGACCAATTGGTCGAGCGCCTACCCGACGCCATCTACGCCGTGGAAGACGCCCACGGCATCTTCTTGACGACGCGGACTTTCGGGGCCGATGCGCTGGGGATGTCCATCCGCGAGGTCGCCTTCGAACACCTGACCGTGAACCCGGTTGTTCGACTCGTTGTGCGCAGTGAGGACCACCGCGAAGACGGGTTCGGCGAAATCGTTAAGCAAATGGGCTTGCATAGTGTGATATTCGGTATCGGTGATCTCGCCTGGATGGATATCGGACCCGTCGGCGTTAACAAGGCGACCATGCTCGCCAATCTCTGCACGCGCCTTGACATCAACCAAGCCAACACCTTAGCGATCGGCGACTTCACCAATGACATTGAAATGCTCAGGTGGGCTGGCGTTGGTGTCGCCATGGGTTCGGCCTCAGCTGCCGTCATGGCTGCCGCCGATACCGTGACTAGTTCGACCCCGGGCATCGGAGTGGCCGAAGTGCTCGACGCCCTCTTGGCCTAGCCCCGCAAACCAAGCGCAAGAAATCAGGCGGCCCCGAGAAAAACAACATCTCGAGGCCGCCTGCCAGTAATTGGCCAACTAAATTAGGCCGCCAACGCAGCCTTTTGCTCTGCGTCCAGTGCCTTAACGAAGGCTGGAGTCAACGCCTTTTCCTCCTTCGGCGTTAAACCTTCCAACTGTTCAACGGTGCAACCCGCAGCTGCCGCGGGCTTGAGCGCGCCGAGCTGAGTCGTCTTCATCGCGCCAAACGTGTCAGTTGGCATCGCCTCAAGCTGTGGTGCTTTCAACCCACCGATTGCCTTAGGCGGTAACTGACCAATTTGTGCTGGCTCCATGGCCCCTATCGCAGTTGGCGGAAGTGCAGCAACCTGCTTGGTGGCCATCTTCTTGAACGCAGCCGGCAGTATGGATGCCAATTGCTCGGGTGACATGCCGCTCATGGCACCGGGTGGCATCTCACCCATCTGGCCGGCTTTCATCCCGGCGAAGGCCCCCGGTGGCATCGCACCCATCTGACTCGCATTCATGCCCTTCATCGCAGCCGGCGGCAACTGCCCGAACTGTTGCGAACTGAGGCCAGCCATCGCCCCCGGTGGCATCTGCCCAAACTGCTTAAAGTCCATGCCCTTAAACGCACCCGGTGGCATCGCACCCATCTGCTCCGAACTCATCCCCCTAAACGCACCCGGTGGCATCTCACCCATCTGGCCGGCTTTCATCCCGGCGAAGGCCCCCGGTGGCATCGCACCCATCTGA
>JAQCEO010000058.1 GCA_027729805.1 Actinomycetota bacterium | reverse complement strand
CTGACCACCAGGCTGCTGACCTTGCTGACCACCAGGCTGCTGACCTTGCTGACCACCGGGAGCAGCATCGGGAGCAGCACCGCCACCGCCGCCGCCGGGGTCATCAGCTAGCGCAGGCGGTGCTAGCACTAGGACAAGGGCAGCGGCCAGTGCGGCCGCACCTAGTCGCGCGCGCCCGCTACGGGCATGCGTCAACGACTTCCGATGATGGCCAGCTGTGTTCGTGCTCATGAATTCTCCAATTGGCGTTTTGCCCCCACGGCCGCGGAGTCACCGCTCACTCAAAGGCGTTTACGCTCATCTATTTGTACTGTGATTTTGGTCTCACAGTGATCAACAAGGTACGTCCGTATTTTTCCGGTGTCAAGGGGGAACGCGGGGAAAAAATCAATTTCCGGTAAATTCTTAACCCCTGACGCCACTGCGCCCTTTGCCAACCCCCCGATCGATGCAAGACGGCCGGCCGGATCCCTCGAACGGGTATACTTATGGTATACTTGGGTCATGGCGGCTACCACAATCAAGGTGTCCTCCCAGACCCGCGACCAAATCAACGAGTTGGCGGCTGCACAAGGGCTAACTGCCGGGGGCCTGGTTGAAAAGGTGCTCGCCGACTACCTCTGGCGCCAGCAGGTGGCGGCGGCCAAGCAGCAGATGTTGGACGCGCCGGCCGAAGTCTGGGCTGCCTATCTCAAAGAAACCGGGACCTTGGATGGCGCACCGGCCGATGGGCTAATGGCAGATCCGTGGTGAGCTCGAGGCTGGTTGCCGGCTCGGTGTTTCGGGCAGGCACCGTAGTTTGGGCGGACTTCGGAGCTACCAATGGACGCGAGCAATCCGGCCACCGTCCGGCCATCGTCTTCGTGTCAGATGATTTCGTAGATGTCGTGCATGAGTTCACGATCCTCATACCGTGCACGCGGACTGATCGCGGTTGGAACAATCACATATTACTTACGGGGCAGACCGGGCTGGTCACGCCAACTTTCGCGATGACCGAACAACCACGGACCATCAGAACTTCTCGGATTGAGCGCGTGCTCGGGCGAGTCGACTCTACGTGTTTGGAAATCATCAGCAGGTGGATGCAGGTTTGGTTACCCGAACCAGCTAGGGCGCACTGATCCCATCAGCGAAAGCCGCCGCCAGCGCAGCACGCCAATCCCGCATTGGTTTCAGGCCGACAAATTGCCATTTATCTTGTGCGAGTACTGAGTAAGCGGGTCTGGGCGCGGGCCGCACGAAGCTGGCCGAGTCGGTGGCCAGCACCCGCAGCGAATCTGCGCCGACACTTTCGAAGATGGCCCGCGTGAACTCAAACCAGGTGGTCGCACCGGCGTTGGTGGCATGGAAGGTGCCGGCGGGTGGGCGGGCATCTAGAAGTAGGAGGATCTGCTCGGCTAGATCGCGGGCATAAGTCGGCTGCCCATGCTGGTCATCGACAACCGACACATTGTCGCGCTCTGCTTCCATGGTGAGCATTGTCTTTACGAAGTTATTTCCCTGGAGGCCGTAAAGCCAAGCGGTGCGAACCAGATAGTGGGCCTCGGGGAGCACCTGCTGCACCGCAATTTCGCCTGCCAATTTGGTTCGGCCATATGCGGTCTTTGGGTCCGGTGCTGCGTCTTCGGGATAAGGCGTGTTTGCTTCACCAGCGAACACGTAGTCGGTGGATATCTGCACCATCCAAGAGCCAGCGGCCTTACAGGCTTCGGCAAGTACGCGCGGACCGTAACCATTTACTCTTAACGCGTCAGCTTCGCGTGCCTCGGCGGCATCAACCGCCGTCCAGGCCGCGCAGTTGATGACGACGTCTGGGACGAATTGCGTGAACACTTCGTGCACCGAAACCGGAGACGTGATATCAATGGCCGGCAGGTCAACGCCTTTGACCGTATCGGTTGCTCGCGCTGACAAGAGGTCAGCCAGCGCGCTACCCAGTTGACCATTGCAACCGGTGACCAATACCCGCATGGGTACTACAACGCCGCTTTGGCTTTAAGTGGGCGCCACCAGGCCTCATTGGCTTGATACCAAACCACGGTTTCGGCGAGCCCTTCATCGAAGGGGTGCTGCGGTGCGTAGCCGAGAGCCCGGACTTTGGAGTCATCGACCGAGTAGCGGCGGTCATGGCCTTTGCGGTCATCAACCGGTTGCACCGAACTCCAATCGGCACCCATGGCTGCCAGCACCCGCTCGGTCAGTTCTCGGTTATTTAGTTCGAGGCCGCCGCCGATGTTATAGGACTCACCAGCCTCGCCCTTGGCGATGACAATCGCGACACCGCGGCAATGGTCGTCGACATGCAGCCAGTCGCGCACATTCATACCGTCACCATAAAGTGGCACCTTGCCGCCATCGATTAAGTTGGTGACGAACAGCGGCACAACTTTCTCCGGGAATTGGTAAGGGCCATAGTTATTCGAACATCTGGTACTGGAGACGTTCAACCCGTAGGTGACGTAGTAGGCGCGCACCAGCATCTCGGCCGCAGCCTTGGCCGCCGAGTAGGGCGAGTTGGGTAGTAGTGGCTCATTTTCAGTCCATGAGCCTGCATCAATCGAACCGTAAACCTCGTCGGTGCCGATATGAACCGTGCGCGCCACCTGATGGCGCAGGCAGGCGTCCAAGATTGTCTGGGTGCCGACCACATTGGTGATGATGAAATCCTGCGGCCCGTGAATCGAGCGATCAACGTGGGTTTCAGCCGCGAAGTTAACCACCACATCGTGGCCCGGGAGTACCTGGTCGAGGAGGTCGCCGTCGCAGATATCACCCTGCACGAAGGTGTAGCGGGGGTCATCAGCCACGGCCGCCAAGTTTGCTAGGTTGCCCGCGTAGGTCAACTTGTCATAGACGGTGACACCGGTTACCTCGGTGCCGTACTCGCCCGCGAGCAATTGGCGCACGAAGTGTGAGCCGATGAAGCCGGCTGCGCCGGTGACAAAGTAACGCACTGTTAATGCCCTTTGAATTTCGCCAGCAACGCGTGTGCTTTAGTCGTCAAATGGGCGGGGCTGCGAGTCATGGCCTAGCCCCACGCGCCAGATCAACGGCTTTCATCTCCTCCGGTGATAATTCAATATCTGGCTTGCCGCCGGTTAGTCCCTTTAGATAGGTACGTGTCTCGGCCCGCCCGTGGATCGAGGTCAGCACCAAGCCATCGCCAGCGTCGTCAAGGAGTGCGGCCGAGAACGAGTAACGGCCCCCGAGATCACCCAGCGCGTCGTACCGGATGACTGATACATGACGCAGGGACTCGGCAACGTCTTGGCGGGTCTTGGTGAGCGCCCGGTCCAGGTCGGCGACGTCTTGGCGCAGCTCCTGGAACTCCGCCACCGAGCGGGCCACCACGTCAACGAAGGTCTCGCGGCCGTCGTTGGCCTCCAACAAAATCAGCGAGCGGCGTAGGTGCGAGAGCCGAACTAGGGCGATCACGGCCACTATCAGCCCCACCAAGGCGATTACGACAGCGACCAGCGCGATGATGCTAAGAGCACTGGAGTCCACGGCTGAAAGCCTATCCGGACGACCCCCACCTGCTTGTAAGGTGATGGATCATGAACCTGACTGTCGAACTTACCTCGCGTGGTGCTGGGCTGTTCTTCGGGGCTTCCCTGTTCATCATGGCTACGCTGAGCCTGCTGCGCACGGTGGTGGTGCCTCGTTACCTGCGCTCAGTGATCACCGATGGGGTGATCACCGCGGTGGTGGGCACCAGCCGGTTGCTTGCCAGGATTGGTCGGACTTATCTCAGGCGCGACGCGGCCCTGGCCTGGGCCGGCCCCCTGATCATCATCGCCCTGCTAATCACTTGGCTACTGATTTACATCCTCGCGTACGGATTTTTGATTCACGGATTTACTGGCGAGCCAATTGGCGATGCACTTCGCGAATCTGGGTCGAGCCTGCTCACCTTGGGATTTGCAACCGACAGAAGCAGTGATGAGGCAACCCTGTTGGATTTCCTCGCGGCGGCAACCGGCCCGGTGGTGATTGCGTTGATGATCGGATACCTGCCCACCATCTACCAGGCCTATATTGATCGTGAAGTGCAAGTGACACTCATGACAGCAGCCGCAGGTGAACCCGCCTGGGGCCCGGAGTTACTTTCCCGCATTTGCCTAACTAAGTCCATTGCGGATTTGCCGGAGCATCTTGGGGCGTGGGCGCAATGGGCGGCGAAACTGCGCATGACCCACATCACTTACCCGATGCTGATGTATGTGCGCTCTGGGCGTGGTACCCGGCATTTTCTAGTCTCGCTTTTGACCGCCATGGACGCCAGCGCCTTGCTGATTGCGCTCAACACCAGCTTGCCGCGCACCCTTTCATACGCAACTTTGCAAAGCGGTTCGGATGCAATTCAAACTCTCTACGTTTACTTCGGGGCGAAGCGACCAAGACTTTATTATTTGCCCTTTCGCAGTATTTGGCTGCGCAAGTACAAGAATTTGCGGCCGCTCAGTGTGCAACAACTGAAAGTGCCGGCGCGCGAGGCCCGGATCGCCGCCGTTCACGAGGCTGCGGCAATCGATTCTACGAATGCCTTGGTGGCAAGCGGGCTAGTTGGCGTGCTCAACACCGAGAAGTTAACGACCACCCTCACCCGCGAAGAGTTCGATTACGCGGTTGACGTCCTGCGTCGCTCCGACTTCCCCATCGAGGTGCCAATCGAGGATGCTTGGGAGATGTTTCGTGCCACCCGAGCCATCTACGAGTATCCGATCTACGCCCTAATGCGTAAATTGGACGTTACCCCCGCCCCTTGGTCGGGGCCGCGCAATTTTGATACCCCGACGATGTGGCCCACATTGGCAATTGACGTTTTCGAACGAGACCCACGGGCTAGCGCAACGTCACCTGACGGGTCGTCAAACCCGCCCGCGCCCGACGCTCCCCATCAGTAAGGGGTGCGGTCTCCTTCAAGGCAGCGGCCAGGCGTTCGCCGAACTGCGCAGCCGGAATCTCACAAGCCTCGGCGCCATAACCAAGGGGTAGATCCCAGACCGGGGCCATTAAGCCCTGCGCCCGAAACATGCCGACGAGGCGGGTGTCGGCCCCCAGCGACGTCTCCTCGCGCGCATGTAACCGCGAGAGCGCATTAAGTAGTGGTTCTTCCCCCTGCGGCATCACCCACCGCAGATGCTCCTTGGGGCCCATCTGCGTCCAGTAGGCAGCGGCAACGGATTTAAGCCTCGTCGTCGGGTGCGCGTATGAGTTGGCGCGCTCAAGTGATTCTTTAACTTCTGTGGTCATCTCCTCGTCATCGATCCAGAAGTCAAAGCCTTCATGCACACTCACTGATAGCTGCTGCGAAACGTCGACGAGTTCTTGAAGCCTGGGCGCATTTGCTATCTCGCGCGTGGGTGGCACCGGGTTACCGGGCTCTGCCTCCAAGGCCCGGGCCAATGCCGAGCCAAGATCGCGGCTGACGTCACCGTTGTCGGTGTTGACCTGCAAACCCAACATGATGGTGCCATCTGAGCGCACGAGAGCGGGCCAGGCCATCGGCAGCACCGTTGCGATTGTCACCGCACGGCCCGAGCCGTCACTTAAAGTCAGGGGGGCGGTCGCAGCCGGCACCAGTTCGCGCATCGCGATTAGATCGCATTCGGCGGCGAAACCTTCAAAGGTCCGAAGGGTGCTTGTCGCACCAGAAGATTTGCCATGGCAGGCCTTATAGCGGCGGCCCGAGCCACATGGGCACGGCTCCCGCAACCCCACCACCGGCACGCTCGCTGCATCTACGTGCGCACCTGCTCGCTCATCATTGGACGCACCTGCGGCCACCTGCTTTACCTGCTTGGCCATCTTCGATTGTTTACCCATGGCGCAAATCTACGCAGTGCGCAAAACCTCGCGCACCATGGCAGGGTCATCGCTGATGATCGCGTCCACCCCGGTCTCAATACAAAGGGCAACATCGGCTGGTTCGTCCACCGTCCAAACGTGCACTTGGTGCCCCTTGGCGTGGGCCACTGCTACATACCCTGGGTAATTGCGCAGGGCGGCTATCGAGATCCCCGCGATATCAACGTTATTTGGTAGCCATCCGTTAGTTCGCCAGAGGAATAGGCGATCCATTAGCAGCATGGTTGGTGTGTCCGGCGTCATCCGGTGTAGTCGCCTAAGCGCCCATGAGCTAAATGACATTAGGCGCACCCGCGACGGGGCACCCGCCGGCGGGCGCAGTAGACCGAAGTACTCAAGGAGTTCGACCAGTGAAGACTCCACATAACCGCGATACCGCGTCGGGTGCTTGGTCTCAATCGAGAAGCTGATCGTCGATGACGCATCAAGGAGTGTCGCCAACAAGGTGCGTAAGGTCAAGATGCGACTTCGCGTCTCATCAGGTCGCGGATCCTCAAAGTCCCGCCACACTGACGGACCACCGCTGAAATCATGGCGCTCGAGTTTGCGCAGGGGCAGTGCCGAAACCACTCCGCGGCCATCACTCGTGCGCCCAATGCGCCGATCGTGCACACAAACCAAGGTGCCATCGGCGGTGAGTCGCACATCGCACTCCACCGCATCCGCGCCCTGTTCGACCGCCAACAGGTAGGCGGCCAAACTGTGCTCTGGCTCCTCCTGATTGGAGCCGCGATGGGCCACGACCATAATCGACACAGGCCAAGGTTGCCATACCGATACCAGATAGGAAGCCACCGCCCAATGCCGTGCCAGTACATGATGCCTTGCCATGACATGATGCCGCGGTGACAAACTCGCAGGTAGTGCTCTTTGATCTCGATGGCACTATCACCGACTCCGCCCCGGGCATCATCGCCTGCATTCGTTACGCCCTCGCCGATATGGGTCTAGAAGGCCCAGCTGACGATGTCATGCGCAACTTTCTCGGCCCACCACTTGTTGACACCTTCATCAATCATTTTGGTGTAACTCCAGCGGAGAGCAAGCAGATGATCGCGAAATATCGTGAGCGCTACCACGACATTGGCGAATATGAAAACTCCGTTTACCCAGGACTACTCGAAATCCTCACCGACCTAAGCGCCCGGGGCGCTATTGTCGCCACCGCGACTTCGAAGCCCACTGCATCGGCAACCCGGATCCTTGCTCACTTCGAACTCGACGGCTATTTCACCTTTATCGGTGGCGCCGAAATGCATGGCGCGCGCCAACACAAGGCCGATGTCATTGCCCATACCCTCGAAGAACTTGGTATTGACGACCCAGCCGCCACCGATATCCATATGGTTGGCGACCGCAGCCATGATGTGCTCGGCGCCAAGCAGTTCGGCATCCCAACCATCGGGGTGCTCTGGGGGTACGGGTCAGAGGCGGAGTTGGCCGAGGCCGGTGCGGTTGCCATTGTTGATGACTCGAGCAAGTTACGGGCCCTGCTTGGCCTCAACCCTATACCCCATAGGGTATAGGGTACCGCCGTGAACCCCACCCTTTCCATCTTGCGCACCTGGTCGCGCCGGCGCTGGGTGCTAGCAGTTGCTAGTGGCCTGGCGATTTCCTTTCTCGTCGCGTTACCGACCGCGGTCATCCCCAATCCCATTTTTGGCCGCGCCATCGAGGTCACCTGGTGGTCTTATCCAGTTGTTGTCATCACCGGGGTCCTCGGCGGCCTGCTCTTTGCTACTTATGTGCGCGAAGGCGCTGCCCCAGAACCCAAATCACCTGATGCCGACCTCGACCGGGCCTCAAAGCTCGGGGCCGCGGGCACCTTGGTTTCCTTCTTCGCCATCGGGTGCCCGGTCTGCAATAAGTTGGTGCTGATCGCCCTGGGAGCAACCGGTGCTGTCACCTGGTTTGCCCCGTTGCAGCCATTCTTGGCGCTGCTCTCGGTCGTGCTTATGGTCATAGCACTGCGCACTCGGCTCAGGAACGAAGCCTCCTGCAAAGTCGCTTGAGCATTTGCTTAATTTGGCATTGACGCCGGACGCATCACTAGATAAACAGCACCCCGGGGTTCATCAGCCCCTGCGGATCAAGGGCCCCCTTGATCGCCCGCATAGCAGCGATCTCACCGGCCGATCGGCACAGGTGCAGATCCGCCGCCTTAGCTCTACCGACCCCATGCTCGGCGGAGATCGACCCGCCATAACCCGCAACACATTCGAGCACGGCTAAGTCCGCGCGGAGGTCATCGCCCGCAGGGCCAACAATCTCAACATGCATGTTGCCGTCGGCAAGGTGACCGAAGATGCCGAAGGTGGTCACTTCGGGCAAGGTTCCGATAAGTGCAACAAGTTCATCCGCGCATGCAGCAAGTTTCGGTAGTGGAACCGACACGTCAAGTTTGTGGACTATCCCCACCGTGCCATAAGCATCGGCTTGACGTTCGCGGTAAGCCCAGAGTCGGGCTTGGTCCGCAGCGTCGAAGGCCACTACCGCGTCTGCTGATTCATCAAGTGGAAGTCCCGAGCCATCACCGCCGTCAACTACTTCGAGCAACACCACGACGGGCCAGCGCTGCTCTAGTGGCCAAGGTAGATCAGCAAGGTCGCAAACCAAATCCATGCTCGGTGCATCGATGACTTCAGCGGCAAGGAGTCGTGACCCGGGCGCATTTGACTCAGAGGCCACACCAGCGCGCGCCATCAGGGCTAGCGCATCGGCATAGGACGCAGCGCCAACCAAGCTCAAGGTGGTGCGTCCCAAAGGTCGGTGCAACTTAAGGCGAACCGCGGTGATGATCCCAAGGGTGCCCTCGGATCCGCAGAGCAACGCGGCTAAGTCGTAACCGGTGTTGTCCTTCAACATGCCGCTTAGGTGCGAGATCACCGACCCGTCAGCCAGCACCGCCTCGATGCCAACAACCTGCGCGCGGGTCATACCGTGGGCGATGACGTGAATGCCGCCGGCGTTGGTGGCAACCGTGCCACCGATTGTTGCCGAGTCGCGAGCCGCGAGGTCGACCCCGTAGTTCCAGCCGGCCGCCACCGCATGGCGTTGGACGTCACCCAAGGTGGCGCCGGCACCGGCGGTGACTTGGCCGGCGAGCCCATCAACCGGACCCAGTTCGGTTAGGCGGAGCATCGAAATGATCACCGGCGGTTGGTGCCCATTAGCGGCCGGCACCGACCCGCCCACCAGCCCGGTATTGCCGCCCTGGGGTAGTACCGGCACCCCGGCCGCCGCGCAGGCGCAGATGATTTCGGCGACTTCGGTAACGCTGGCCGGCCGCACCACCGCAACGCAAGGCCCGCCAAAACGCCGGGTCCAATCCGTGACAAAAGGCGCAACGCGATCATTACCTATATATAGGTGCGCATCGCCGACGATCTCGGCCAGGGTTTTGGCCAGTTCGAGGTGCGCGGGGCTGGTACTCACGCCGCCATCTTGCCCGATGCCGAGGCTAGATGGAAGTGCGCAGGGCTTGGGCCACCCCCGATGCCACGTATGCGCCCTCGCATCTTGTGGTTATCGCCCGCACTACGGACTACGGCCCGCTCCCTGCCGAAGTTGAATCCGCATTCACCGCGGCCTTGCGAAATTTTGCGAAGTTATTTGACCTGCCGCTACACGAACTGAGCGCACGAGAGTTGTTTAGCTGCGGCAGCCCGGACGCAGACTGGTTCGTGATTGCCTCGGCCGAGCACGTATCAGCACTGGGCCGCCACTGGATCACCGAAAACTTCTCCCAATTGCATCCGTCGACCCAGGGGTTCTTGCAGGCTGGTCTGAGCATTGGCATCGACGAGTACCTGGCTGCGCGCCGTCGTAGATTTGACTACGTGCGGCGCATCGATGAGTTACTCGGGAGCGCGGGTTTGATACTTAGCCCAACTGTCGCGATTTCCGGCCTCCCCGCGGACGGATGGATCGACGAGGCCGGCCAACTTGGTGCAACCGGCCCGGAGATCTACGCAACCATGTTGCAGAACCTCACCGGGCATCCAGCTATCACCCTGCCCGCCGGCCGGTGCCCGAACGGTGTGCCATTTGGACTGCAAGTAACCGGACCGCGGCTTTCGTACCAGTGGCTCCTGGAGATCGCCACCCGTTGGGAGGCTCAGTACCCGTGGCCTCTAACCGCACCGGGGTTCGCCCCGTTCACGGTGTCGGCTGCTATGCAATCCCGCGGGTAATCAACGCTGCTAACTTCACATACTCCGCACCCACCTGATCGCTGCGCAGCCGCCCATCGGGTCGAAACCAGACCGAAACACCGGTGCCCATCTGCAAGATGGCCAAGGTGGTGACCTGAGCATCGGAGATTACGAACTCACCAGTAGTAACACCGGCGTCGATGATCGCCCTTAGTGAGTTTTCGTATGCATCGCGCAGCGCAATTGCTTTGCGGTGGTGCGAAGGCGATAACGAGCCCAGTTGGCTGTTGACGAGCACCGCTTGATGTCTGCGCTCGGCATGAAAGCCGACGTGGGCACTCACGAAGGCGGCAAGTCGCGCCCGCGGCCCAGCGGCTGGATCTAGTTGGGCCAACGCTGCATCGCGGTTGGCTGCTAGGTCGCTCATGGCTGAGCGCGTCAGATCCCAAAGAATTTTCTCTTTGGAGTCAAAGTGGTTATACAAACTTGCGGCCTTGATGCCGACACTCGCCGCGATATCGCGCATTGAGGATGCGTCGTAACCTGACTGCGCGAACTGCTGCAATGCCGCTTGCCTGATCTCGTCGGCTGTTGCAGATCGCACCTGGCTAGGTGCTTGGGGCATAACGCCGCAACTCGCGCCTGGCCAGGGCCATTTTGTGGACTTCGTCCGGGCCGTCGGCGAGGCTTAGCATGCGGGCCTGCGCATACATTTCGGCCAGCGGGAAGTCTTGGCTCACCCCCGCGCCACCACAAGTTTGAATCGCCCGGTCAATTACCCAGGCTGCCATCTGCGGGGTGGACACCTTGATGGCGGAAATCTCGACCGCGGCACCGCGGTTGCCAACGGTGTCCATCAGCCACGCGGTCTTGAGCACGAGCAGGCGCGCTTGCTCGATCCGGATTCGCGCCTCCGCAACCCAATCCTGGAACACGCCCTGCTCGGCAAGGGCTTTGCCGAACGGGAAGCGCGAGTAGGCGCGCTCACACATGATGTCGAAGGCCCGCTCGGCCATGCCGATCAACCGCATCGCGTGATGGATGCGACCCGGGCCCAGGCGCGCTTGCGCGATCGCGAAGCCGCCGTGCAGTTCACCCAGTAGGTGATCGCGCGGCACCCAAGCGTCGAAATCTATTTCGGCGTGACCGCCGTGGCTACCATCGCTGAAACCAAAAACACTCGTGGAGCGCAATACATTTACACCGGGTGTTTGCATCGGCACCGCGATCATGGTGTGACGCTTATGACGCTCACCGTTCGGCGCCGATAGCCCCATGACCACCAGGATCTGGCAGCGCGGACTCATCGCACCACTTGACCACCACTTGCGGCCCTTGACGCGAAAGCCATCACCCTCCTCGGTAATTTCGGTGCGGATGTTATTGGCGTCCGAGCTGGCAACATCAGGTTCGGTCATCGAGTAGGCCGAGCGAATCTCACCGGCAAGCAGCGGCGTCAACCATCGTTCTTTGATCGCCGGGGTCGCGAAATGAACGAGGACTTCCATATTGCCGGTGTCCGGCGCGGAGCAGTTCATCGCTTCCGGCAACAGCATCGGGCTACGCCCGGAGATCTCAGCCAACGGCGCGTACTCCAGGTTCGTCAGGCCCGCGCCACCTTCCCCGGGCAAGAACAGGTTCCATAAGCCACGGGCCCGCCCTTGAGTTTTTAGTTCTTCCAAGATGGGCGGGGTTTCCCACGGGCCGAGTTCACCCGCTTGCTCGCGGTGCAATGCCTCGGCCGGCAGGATTTTCGTGTTCAGGAAATCTGTGACCTGCGCTTGCAGGTCTAAGACTTTGGGGCTGTAGGCGAATTCCACGGCAACTCCTGTTCCGGCCCGGCCGGTTGGCTTTCATCACTTAACTAACGGGCGTTAGTCTAGTCCCTAAGCCGGTCGGTTACCCACCGCCAGCGACTGCAC
>JAQCEO010000005.1 GCA_027729805.1 Actinomycetota bacterium | reverse complement strand
GGTGATCATCATGGAGGACCAAGTTCACGCCCGGAACCTACTCGCGCCCCTCGGCTACCGGTGTCGCCGGATCGCCCTGGTTGACTTCTTATGCCTACCTGGTTGAGGACGCCCTAATTCTATTCGATTAAGACTCCTCGTCATAGTCATCTGCGCGTGCCAGCCAGGTCGCGAATCTTTCGATTGGCGCCTCGAACTCTGGAAACAGGTCGACGAACTCGCGCAGTCGTTCAGCCAGGGCCGCGACCGCGATCGATTCATCGCCGCGCCGACTTTGTAGTTCCTCAATACCTCGATCAGTGAAATACATGTGTGCTCCCGCTAGTTGGACGACGCGAATGCGCGTTCGACTATGGCTGCCTGCTCAATTTCATGCCGTTGATGGGATCCGACGGCAGGTGATGAGGACTTATCCCGGCCTATTAAGGATACCGGCCGATTGATTATCTCCGGCAGGTTCAACGCGATGAAACTCCAGGCACCTTGGTTAGCCGGCTCTTCTTGGACCCACCGGACTTGCGCGGTTGGCATCTTGTCTAGTTCTGGTGGCAAGGTTCGGTAAGGCAGTGGGTACAGGCGCTCAAGGCGAATCACTGCGACATCGTGCCGATTATTGGCATCGCGGTGCGCAATGAGGTCGTAGTAGACCTTGCCACTGCAAAGCAAGACGGTATTTACACCGGGTTGATCAACCGAAGGATCTGGCAGCATGGGCTCGAAGTGACCGTTTACGAAGTCCGACTTACTAGATACCGCGAACTTCGCGCGCAGCAGTGACTTCGGGGTGAAGATGACCAGTGGGCGGGTCAACTTGCTGAGTACCTGCCAGCGAAGTAGGTGGAAGTAGGAGGCTGGCGTCGATGGCATGGCGACGGTCATGTTGTCCTGGGCACAAAGTTGCAGATAGCGCTCGACGCGGGCCGATGAGTGGTCTGGGCCTTGGCCCTCCTGTCCGTGCGGCAACAACAGGGTGACAGCTGACCGCTGCCCCCATTTTTGCTCCCCCGATGAGATGAATTCGTCGAGAATGGTCTGGGCCCCATTGGCAAAATCACCGAACTGGGCCTCCCAGATGACTAGTGCATCTGGGCGGGCAACCGAGTAGCCATATTCAAAGCCCATTGCGGCAAACTCACTTAGCAGTGAGTCATACACGTACAACTTCGCGCCAGCGCGGTAGCACTGCTTAAGTGGCTTGTATTGCCAGCCGGTTTCCTTGTCGACGATGACCATATGTCGGTGCCCGAAGGTGCCGCGCCGCGAGTCTTGCCCCGCTAATCGCACGGTGCGCCCCTCCATCAAAAGGGAGCCAACCGCAAGTGCCTCGGCCATACCCCAATCGATGGCATCTTCGGCAACCATCTGGGCCCTGCGTTGTAGTTGGGGTGCGAGCCGGGGATGAACGGTGAAATCCGCGGGCATGGTCAATTGCGAGGCGATGACGGTTTCGATTTGCTCACTGGTGATGCCGGACACCACCTCGGCGGCTGGGCCTTGGAGTTCAAGCTCACGCTGGCCCCCGCTGATGATGTCCTGGTCGTGGGTGCCGAAGTCCGCCCCGTCCTCACTGTGGGTTTCTTGGAAGATCCGCTCGAGTTGCTCCTGGAAGTGCTTCAAGGCGGACTCGGCCTCATCAACAGTGATATCACCACGCCCGACGAGGCTCTCTGTGTAGTGCTTGCGCACCGAGCGCTTATTGTCGATGATCGCGTACATCAGTGGCTGTGTTAGCGAGGGATCATCGGCTTCATTGTGGCCTCGGCGGCGATAGCAAACTAGGTCGACCACCACGTCCTTATGGAAGGCCTGCCGATACTCAAAAGCCAAATGGGCAACCCGAACAATGGCCTCTGGGTCATCACCATTGACGTGGAAGATCGGTGATTGCACCATGCGGGCTACGTCGGTGGCATAAACCGAGGAACGACCGTATCTCGGGCTGGTGGTGAAGCCAACTTGATTGTTAACGACTATATGGACGGTGCCACCGGTGCGATAGCCCTGCAATTGGGAAAGATGCAAAGTTTCAGCGACGACCCCTTGCCCGGCGAATGCGGCATCGCCGTGCATGAGTATCGGCAAGATGTCATAGATGCGATCAGGTGGGAGCTGGTCCTGTTTTGCGCGCACGATGCCTTCGAGAACGGGGTTGACGGCCTCTAGGTGTGATGGGTTAGCTGCCAAATACACGGCAGTTTGCGCGCCGCCGCGTCCGGTGTAGGTGCCGGTGGTCCCTAAGTGGTACTTGACATCACCGGATCCTTGTACCGACTCCTCGCCGTACTGGCCCTCGAACTCGCGGAAAATCTGCGCGTATGACTTGCCGGCGATGTTGGTCAGCACATTAAGTCGCCCGCGGTGTGGCATGCCGATGGCAACTTCGAGGATGTTCTGATTGGCGGCCTGGTCAAGTACGGCATCGAGCAGCGGAATAAGTGATTCCGCGCCTTCTAAGGAAAACCGCTTTTGACCTACGTACTTGGTCTGCAGGAAGGATTCGAGTGCCTCGGCCTCGTTTAACTTGTGCAGGATCCGAAGTTGCTCATCGCGGTCAGGTTTGGCGTGCGGAATCTCGACGCGATCTTGAATCCACTTACGTTGCTCGGGGTCTTGGATGTGCATGTACTCGGTGCCGACGGTGCGAGTGTAGGAATCGCGCAGGACGCCGAGAATTTCCCGGAGTTTCATCAGCGGCCGGCCGCCGAATCCACCGGTGGCAAACTCCCGGTCTAAGTCCCAAAGGGTCAAATCATGTGAGAGGACATCGAGGTCGGGGTGGGTGCGCTGTTTGTATTCGAGTGGGTCGGTGTCTGCCATCAGGTGTCCGCGCACCCGGTATGCGTGAATGATTTCTTGGACCCGAACTGTTTTACCGAGATCGGTCTCGTGGCTGGTGGAGATGTCCTGGGCCCAGCACACCGGCTCGTAGGGGATACGAAGGGACCGGAAGATCTCCCCGAAGAAGTCATCCTCGCCGAGTAGCAGTTCGTGGATTCGGCGCAGGAATTCACCGGACTGGGCACCTTGAATAACCCGGTGGTCATAGGTGGACGTCAAGGTCATGACCTTCGAAACCGCATTGCGGGTGATGGTCTCCGCGGAGGCCCCGGCCCACTCGGCAGGATATTCCATCGCCCCAACACCGACGATGCAACCTTGGCCCTGCATCAGTCGGGGGATGGAGTGGTTGGTGCCGATGGTGCCCGGGTTGGTGAGCGAGACGGTGGTGCCGGCGAAATCATCGACGGTCAATTTACCGACGCGAGCCTTACGGACGATGTCCTCGTAGGCGGCCCAGAAGGCGGCAAAGTCCATCTTTTCCGCTCCTTTGATATTCGGGACGAGCAATTGGCGGGCGCCGTCGGGTTTGGCTAGGTCAATGGCCAGACCCAGATTGACGCTGGGATTTGTCACGATCGCGGGCAAGCCATTGACCTGCGCGTACGCCGCGTTCATGGCGGGCAATTCCATGGTGGCTCGCACGATTGCGTAGCCGATGACATGGGTGAAAGAGGTCTTGCCGCCACGGCCGCGGGCTAGGTGGTTGTTGATGACCACTCGGTTATCGATCAGCAACTTCGCAGGTACCGAGCGCACACTGGTAGCGGTTGGTACCGAAAGACTGGCTTCCATGTTCGTGACCACGCGCGCCGCCGGGCCCTTAAGGGCGGTGGTCTGAGGTGCGGCTGCAGGTTCAGGCGCAGCTGCAGGTTCAGGCTTAGTAGCAGCGGCCGGGGCGGGCACCTTGAGCGGGGATTGCTCGCTGGGGGAGTAGCCCTCGAAGAACTCCCACCAAGCGGGATCAACACTGAACTTGTCGGTGATGAACTGCTGGTAGATCTCGTCAACCAGCCATTCATTTGGGCCGAAATTGGCTAGTCGGTGCCGACTGCTCGTGCCCCCGTCGTCGGTGACCACGGTGTCCCTTCAGGTGGAGTCCAAATACCTGCGCCCAACCAAAACCTGCGCCCAACCGAACTTTAGTACCCGCACTAACCCCACTTTGTGGCAGAGTGCAATGACAGTCAGCACCGTGCTACCGGGTAGGTCAGGTGATGTCGCGGCGGAGCGTGGTCAGCGACGCCAAGATGCCAAAAATTACGGCGTAGCCAAGGAGTACAACCACCCCGGTGGCCGTGGGCAAGATGTCTGCACCACCGCGTCCGGTGACATTAGTGGTTTGGAGCACCGCATTCAGGGCGCCGCCTGGTAGCCACTTGCCGATCCAGTCCACGAATACCGTCAGTAGTGCCTCAACTATGAGCACCCACACCAGTGCGCCGACGATGGCTGCGACCTGATTGCGAATGAGCGCGCCTACCGAAACCCCGACGAAGGCATAGATTGCGAAGGCGAGGACAACGCCGCCCAAGATCTGAAGGGCGATGATGGCGTCGACGGGCGCGTGATCCTCGGTCATTAGCGCGATCAAGGTCACGGCGAAACTAGTGATGAACGCGATCAGGCCAAGTGCCGCGCCTAATAGGGCGTAGGTAATGCCCTTGGCAATTAGCACCCTGGGTCGCTTGGGTGTGACCAAGAAAGTTGAGGTGATCGTCATGTGGCGGTATTCACTTGTCATGCCGATGATGCCGAGAATCAAGATGAAGATTGAGGAAGATCCGGCAGCCCCGAGAATATTTGTCACATAAGCGGGATCAAGTAATAAGTTGAGGTCGCTGTCGATGTCCATGGCCCGTGGCGTTAAGAAGACCAGCAGCACGACATTTAGTGCGCTAAAGGCGATCGTTGCGATTGTTAGCCAAAGCAGCACCTTGGTGGTGGTGACTTTGCGGAACTCAGAACGCACCATCGACATCATGCGGCACCACCTGGGTTGCCGTCGGCGGTTAGTTCCAGAAAGAGTGCTTCGAGGTCAGTGCCAACCGGCGTGAGTTCATGGAGTTCTACCTGTTGGCGTAAAGCTAGGTGGCCGATCTCGGCAGCTTCGAGCCCGCTGACCATGAGCTCGACGGGGCTCACTACTTCAACATGGACGCCGCCACTACCAGCCTCAGCCAAGAGTGCGGCCCTTAAGACTTCAAGTTGCGGTGTTCGAACCCGAACCTGGGTAAGTCCGGCGCCGGTGAGTTCTTCAAGTGATCCAGCCTGAACCAACCGGCCTTTGCTGATGATGATTACGTCATCAACCGTTTGCTGCACCTCGGAAAGAACATGGCTGGAGACCAAGACCGTGCGTCCTTCTTCGGCGCGGGCCCGCAAGAAACTCCTAAGCCAAGCGATGCCTTCGGGATCAAGGCCATTTGCGGGCTCGTCCAAGATAAGTACCCCGGGGTCGCCGACCAAGGCCGCTGCCAGGGCCAAGCGCTGACGCATGCCGAGGGAGAAACCACCCACCTTGCGGCCGGCTGCTTCGGTTAGGCCCACGAGCTCGAGAACTTCATCGGCCCGGGCCTGGGGTAGTGCCGCCGCATCGGTAATAACCCGAAGGTGGCCACGGGCGGTGCGTCCGGGGTGAAAACCACTGGCCTCAAGTGTTGCACCGACCACGGCCGCAGGATGCGGTAACTCGCGATAGTCATGGCCGCCGACCTGAGCCGTACCGCTGGTGGGCTGCACTAAGCCAAGGAGGCAGCGCAGGGTGGTGGTTTTACCCGAGCCATTGGGTCCGAGGAACCCGGTCACCCGGCCCGGTTGCACCGCGAACGACAGATCAAGGACGGCCGAAACCTTGCCGAACCTCTTGGTGAGGCTCGTCACAGTAAGAACTTCGCCTCTGGGGGACATCCGGGGAGCCTATCGGTCTAGATTGCGGTCATGACGCAATTCATCCCCGGAATCGCCACGACCGAAGTCACCCCCGTCCCAGTCTGCGGAGAGTTGATCGCTGGTGGCGCGGTTATCGACGTACATTCGCCATTTGATGGCGCCTTATTAGGTCAGGTGCCGGCGTTGACGGCGGCCGATGTTGATCGGGCGGTTGCCTACGCGCGCAAAGCGATGCATGAGCGGCCGTTGGCCCAATGGCAACGGGCCGAGATCTTGGATAAAGCCGCCCACTTGATGGCCGAGCGCCGTGATGACTTTGCGATCGCTATTGCCCGCGAGGCCGCAAAGCCGATCAAGACCGCACGTGGGGAAGCCGATCGGGCGATCGCCACTTTCCAGTTCTCTGGTGCGGTGGCGCGCACTCTGACAGGTGACACTGTGCCGTTGGAAGCCGCAGCGGTTGGTGCCGGCAAGATTGGCTTCACCCTTCGGGTGCCGGTTGGGGTGGTCGGAGCTATCTCGCCATTTAACTTCCCGCTCAACTTGGTAGTGCACAAAGTGGGGCCGGCAATTGCGGCTGGCTGCGCGGTGGTGCTAAAACCGGCGTCCCAAACCCCGTTCTCGTCAATCCTGTTAGCGCGGTTACTCGCCGATGCCGGCTTACCCGATGGTTACCTACAGATCGTCACCGGAAGTGGTGGCACGGTAGGCAATGCACTAGTTGATCACCCGGATGTGGCACTCATTAGTTTCACCGGGTCACCCGATGTTGGCTGGGGGATTCGGGCACGGGCCCCGCGTAAGCGGGTAGGCCTCGAACTGGGCAACAATGCACCGGTGATTATCGAGGCCGATGGTGATTGGGCCACCGCGGCCGCGAAGATCAAATTGGCCGGGTTTGCACATGCTGGTCAATCATGTATTTCCACGCAGCGGGTGCTCGTGCACGAGAGCATTGCAGATGAGTTCGTTGCGAAGCTTGTTGCGAACGTTAATGAGTTGGTGGTTGGTGACCCGATGGCGGAGACCACCGACGTATCCGCATTGATTTCACGGGCAGAACGCGACCGGGTTGTTGGCTGGATCAGCGAGGCGGTATCAGCCGGAGGGCAGGTGGCCTGCGGCGGGGAGCTCGATGCCAATGGGGTTCTGCTCCCGACCGTGATCGTCAATGCGAAACCGGAGATGAATATCTGCGCCCATGAGGTCTTCGGCCCGGTGGTGGCGGTGCAGACGTACGAGTCCTATGACCAAGCGCTGCAGATCGCAAATGACACCCGGTACGGCCTGCAGGCGGCGGTATTCACCTCTGATATCGCCAAAGGCCTGCAGGCGGCGCGGACTTTGGACTTCGGCGGGGTGCTCATCAACGAGGTGCCCACTTGGCGGGCCGACCAGATGCCTTATGGCGGCATCCGGGATTCGGGCAATACCAGAGAGGGACCGGCGTACTCGGTGCGCGAGATGACCGAGGAGCGGTTGATAATCATCTCGGGCTAGGTTCCGGGGGCTAGCTAGTTGGTCAGCAAACCCGGAAAAGTGTTTTACAGTATGTGGGTGCGCACTTTCCTACGCCTTGCCTTGGCTTTAGCTGCCGGTCTATCGGGCACCGTCCTTATTGTGGGACCAGCGGTGGCGGCCGAGCCGTACCCGTCCGCACCGACCATTACGTCGGTAACCCCCGGCTCGGCGGCTACCGAATTACAGGTCATTTATACGGCGCCAGCAGCTGATGGCGGATCGCCGATCACCTCGTATCAGGCCTCACTTGACGGTGGCACCAATTGGTACACCTGTGTCGGTACCGCCGGGGTCTGCCCGCTGGGTAGTTTGGCAAGGGGGCGGACCTACTCGGTCGTGTTGCGCGCGGTCAATGCCAGCGGGGCGGGGGAAATAAGCAAAGCCGGCATCGGGATTCCGGCCGCATCGGGTAGTGGTTCGACCGATAACCCAAAGGTCCTGCCGAAACCGCGGGTGCGCGTCGGTGCGACCTTTAATGCTGCAAGTAACGACCTTGGTATTACGAGCCCCACCATGCGACTTGGGGTGGGTACCTTGCCGAGACTTCGATTCAGTCGCGATATTCCCAATAAGGCTATGGTCGAAAGAAATCTTGCCGTCACCGCTACCAGCCAAGTTGGCGTGGTGCTCGGGGTTCACGGCGCCTGGGGATGGCTCGATGACCGCACCGCTGTATTTCGGCCGCGTACCTGGTGGCCGGGTAACTCGACTATCAACATCACTTCGACACTGGACAACTCAGTTCTGGGGCGAAGTGGACGTACGTATTTAGTTGGCTCTACGGCTCTGGCGCGCACCTATACCTTCTTGACGGGTAATAGTGTCGTCATCAAGGTTGACGGCGCTTCCTACCAAATGAACGTCTATATAGACGGTATTAAACGCAAGATATTTCCGGTTTCGCTTGGTACTACCGGGTGGGAAACAAGGAATGGCGTAAAAGTGATCAGTGTCGATAAGGAACCGTTGCACACTTACTCGAGTGCGGCACTGGCCATCACCGACCCAAATGATCAATACCTCCTGCCGGATGTGCCATGGAACACGCGCTTAACGCCAACCGGTGAATTCATGCATTCAGCTCCTTGGGCCTATTGGCGCATCGGGAAATGGAATGGCTCCCACGGCTGCACCAATATGTTCGAGGCGGACGCGAAGTGGATCTTTGACAATACCGCCCCCGGGGATGTCGTGATCTACTCAAAAACCGGCGGCTCAACCGTGCAGCCATGGAATGGCCCGGGCGGGCTTTGGAATATCCCGTGGTCAAGTTGGCTGAAGAAGTCGGCGCTGCACAGTGCCACGCCTGATACGGCAACGGTCACCGATGCGGGTACCGCCACCCCGGCCACGTCGGCCGGCGTCTAGAAAACCGATAGCGTCGCACCCTTGGGCAGTAGCCTTTAGGGGTCTTGGATGTAAGGCAACGCAACTTGTGAGCAGGCGAGGAATGTCTACGGATTTTGATCAGGTGACCGCCGTATCCGAAATCTCGGAAGGGGTATTCGAATGGGTGGTGCCCGATGGCTGGCAACAGGGCCGTGGTGCCTGGGGTGGATTGCCCGTCGGCGCATTAATTAGGTCCGTGATCGCCGCCCAAGATAGCGATTACTTGGACGACGGCCAACGGTTAGTTCGGTCAGTTAACTGCCAGATCTACGCTCCGGTCCTCGTCGGCGTCCAAAAAATCACCACCACGTTGATCCGCCGAGGCTCTGCGATGTCGACCTGGTCGGCAGCCGTGACCGACGAATCGGGCGTACCAACGGCTCAGGTCACCGCGATTACTGGATTGGATCGCGAGCTCGCTGACCAGCCGCCGGTGTCAACCTGGTCGACTATCACCGCGCCGCAGGTACCGCACTGGGAGCAGGTACCAGTGCTGGTGCTCCCGGATTTTGGGCCGCCGTTTTCGAGGCATATTGAACAACGCCTTGTCGAGGGCGTCCCGATGAGTAAAGGACCGGCTCGGGCTCTGGGCTGGGTGCGGTTTCCCCAACAACGGCACTGGTCGGTGCCGCAAGTTTTTGGGATCGTTGACGCCTGGTGGCCGACCGTACTGGTGCCGATGCAACAAATGCGGCCGCTGGCTACGGTAAATTTCGCAGCACATCTTTTAACGGATCCGGCCACTATCCCGGTATCGGAGCCACTTATCTTTGAATCCTTCCTACTTGGGGCAACTGCCGGATTCACCAGTGAGACCAGGCGGCTTTGGACGCGAGATGGCGTGCTGGTGTTAGAGAATCTGCAGTCAATCGCCCTGATCCGGTAGGTCCTAAATGGGCTGGCTTCACTTTTGGGTTCGAAGTTTTTCGAGATGGCCGGTAGTAACAATGGACGAGGCGACATCTGATCGGCAAAGCTGAAAAGCGATTAGTTACCAAGTGATGACTTTCGCGTTCTCTAGGATTTTCTTCACGTACTTTATGGTTTCCGGAAACGGGGGGACCCCGTCGTACTTCGTGACCGCTCCATACCCGGCGTTGTAGGCCGCGAGTGTGTTCTCCAAGCGATCCCCGGACACATCTTTGACAAGTCGCCGGTTGCGGCAATTTAGCTCGGCCGCCGAGGCCAACGCATCGGCTGGGTCCCAGACACTGGTCTTGCCGTCGTTATTGGCGTCGATCCCATAGGCCTGCCAGACCTTGGGCATGAACTGGGCAATACCTCGGGCGCCAGCGCCACTTGCTGCCCGCGGGTCCCAGCCACTTTCCGCCTCCATCTGAGCCGCGAAGATGGCTAGTGGAATGGCTGGGCAGCGGGCGGCCGCCTCGAAAACCAACTCACGGTACTGGGCGGGTACCGGGGAGGGCCCGATCAAACCGCGCTGCCGGGCGGCAGTTAAGGCCCACCAGCCGCCCGCCCCGACCAGGGCTAGGGCAATGCAGAGAATAAAGAGAGACCGCAACCCTCGTCCGATACTGCCCTTAGCCACTAGGTCACGGTAACCCGAAGGCGTCCGGGTGTTGGTAACGACGCCCGGGTACGGTAACTAAGTGGCCGGCGATTCCAGCGCGAGAGTTCCTGATCTAGACCAAGCCGAGGTCGAGACCATGTTTGAGCAGAAATTGGCCGAGGCATTCGCCGCTCTAGGCACTTTCAATCTCGCGGTTTTCGGCAAGACCGGTGCCGGCAAGTCCACGCTGGTAAATGCGGTGTTCGGCCGCGATGTTGCCCGCACCGGAGTTGGTCAAACAGTTACCAAAGGCTTGGTCTACTACCGTCACCCCGATGGCTTCCTTGGCCTTTATGACGCGGAAGGCTTCGAGACCGGCACCTCGGGCAATGTAATCCTCGAGGGACTTCGCAAATTGGTCAGCGACCACGGTCAACGCGCGATTGACGAACGCATTCACGCGGTCTGGTACCTAGTGCGCTGGTCCGATCGCCGATTCGAGCAAGCGCAGGCGGGCTTCGTGCGCGAATTACAGGACCTTGGGTTGCCAGTAATAGTTGTCATGACTCAGGTTCCTACTCGCGATGGGCAGGTGCACCCAGAGGCGCTCGAATTTGCGGCATATATCGAAAGCCTGGGACTGCCATTAGCGCCAGCTGGTCAAGTCGTCCTTACCAATGCCTTAGTTGACCCCTTCACGGCGGCACCGGTGTTCGGCTTACAGCAGTTGCTGGATGAGACCTACGATGTGGTTCCGGTCGCCGCCGAGCGCGCCTTGACGGCATCTCAGGTAGTTGACCTGAGACGTAAAAAAAAAGCCGTCGTTGGCATCGTTAACCAAGCGGCCGTCCTAGCGGCAGGTATCGGAGCGACGCCAATCCCATTCGCCGATGCGGCGCTGCTGGTACCTAACCAGGTCGCGATGATAGCTCGCATCACCGCCGCATACGGATTGCCACCGAGTCGAACCCGCGCGCTGGCGATCGCCGGCTCCGTGGTCTTAACCGGTGGTGCAACTTTGGCGGGTAAATACGCGGTTACCAATCTCTTGAAATTCGTTCCGGGTGGCGCCATCGCGGGTTCGGCAATTTCGGCCACTGTTGCGGGTGCACTTACCAAGGCGGTGGGGATGGCATGGGCCAGGGTGTGTGAGTACGCGATGAGCCTGACCCCAGAAGGCCGGGATGCGTTTCTGGCGAGTTCTGAGGTCACCGAGAAGTTCATCAGCTTCCTAAAAGCCGGTACTTCGGCTTCGGGGATCGCTAAAATGGCTAAGCGCGCACTATCCTAAGGGTGTTACCGTCAACTTGTTCGCACCCTCGCCAAGTTAGTCAGTTAGCCAAGGGAGAGTCCATGAAGAAAGTGCTCCTAGCGCTCGCCGCTGCGGCCGGCGCCGCGGCCGGACTAGTGATCTGGAAGCGGCGTGGCTCTGTCTCAGCGCTAGCTGATGTCACCGAAACCTGGCCGAAGTCAGTTGCCACGACTGCCGATGTCGCCGCGGGGGGAGTTGCCTCGGCTGCTGATGTCGCAGCCAAGGTGGCCGATCGAGCGGCACAGGCGGTCACCGACACCGCTGCCAATGTTGCTGACACTGCAGATGCGGTTGGCGCCTCGGCCAAGAAGGCGGCCAGGCAAACTGCCTCGGTGGCCCAAGAACTGGCCGAGACAGCTCAGGATGCAGCCGCCGCGGCTGCCAAGAAGGCGGCTGCCAAGAAGGCGGCTGCCAAGAAGGCGGCTGCCAAGAAAGCGGGCGCGCCGAAGGCGTGACGAACGGGTACGCGTGCGCTTTGAGCGAACTGGGGTGTCGCGGTTATAGCGCCAGCAAATATTTGATGCACAATATTGGCTAGAGATAAGAAGTTTTTAGGAGGTACGTCGTGCGGTCACCGGAGTCGTTGTACACCATTCACCAAGAGCCAACCGCGGTGGATCAACCGGTGCTTGTCTATGCATTCTCCGGATTTGTCGACGCAGGTGGCGGGGTTCGCCTCGCGGCTGCGCATATCTTTCAGACTTGTGAACACACGTTGATTGCATCATTTGATATTGACGAGATTCTTGACTACCGCGCCCGCCGCCCCCGCATGTCTTATGTGGTAGATCATTTTGCATCCGTCGATATGCCGCAGGTGACCTTGCACGAGGTAACCGATGCGAATGGTGATTCCTTCCTATTACTCGTTGGCCCCGAGCCCGATTACCAGTGGCAGCGTTTCATCGCGGCGATTGAGGGTTTGGTTCGCCGCTTCGCGGTCCGACTCGCGGTCGGACTCTCGGCCATCCCGTGGCCAATTCCACATACTCGACCACTTACCGTGACTGTGCACGGCAATGAGCCAGCACTCCTTAGCCCCTACACCTCGGTCCTTGGTGAAATTGAAGTCCCGGGCCACGTTGGCGCAATGCTTGAGCTACATCTTGGCGAGCAGGGCATCCCATCAATGGGGATAACAGCGCAAGTTCCCCATTACTTAGTGCAGTTTGAGTTTCCGCGGGCGGCTCAAATTCTGCTTAATGGAGTAGCTGCACTTACCGGGCTAGTTTTGCCGACCTCGGATCTCCAGCCGGCCGCGGTACGCGCTGAGCGCGAGGTCGCGGAGCAACTTGATGGTAATGATGAATTTGCGACCGTTGTTGCGGCACTAGAGCAGCAATACGACCTGTTAAATGCAGTGCAGCAGGGAGCAACCGGAGGTATCTCCGATCTCACCCCGGAGGGCGGAGTTCCGACCGGCGATGAGATTGCGGCCCAGGTTGAAGAATTCCTGCAGAGTCTGGCCGAAGGCGACGAGCCGAAAGATTCGGATAACTAGTCGACACTAGTTACAAATTTTGCCGCTGGTTGGTGCCACCCCGGTTATTAAGAAGTTGTCAATTGCCCGGTCAATACATGTCGAACCGGCACCGTATGCGGTGTGACCATCGCCGACGAAGGTTATCAGTGAACTTGTTGGTAGTTGCTGGTGCAGGGCCAAGGCCCACGAGTACGGTGTGGCCGGGTCATAAGTTGTTCCAACGACCAAGATAGGTGCGGTAGTTGTCGAAGTCACGGGCGCGGGTTTGTCACCTGAATGATCAAACCAGAAACTGCAGGGTGCATTTCCCCAAGCGATCGCCCGTGCCAATTCCGGAACCGGGGCATTCTTCGACCATGACTGCGCGGCGGTAGCCAGGCCAGCCCGGCCCGGTGTCGCAGGTGCGTCGAGGCAGGAAATCGCGTAGAAGGCGGAATTCTGATTGCTGTCGTAGCGATTTTTGCCGGTTCGATCGGCGGCTTGATCGGCCAGCTGCTGGAGGTATTCGCCGTTGCCGCGTTTTGCCTGACCCAGTGCAGAGCGCAAGATGCTCCAGAACGCAGGGGTGTACATACTCCAAAATAAGGCGGTCACCGCTTGGGCTTGATTTAAGGGTTCGTAAGCACCTGTCGGCAGTGGGCGCTTCTCAAGGGCTGCCAGGAGATTATTGATGCCGTCGAGCACACCTTGTTTAGCACCGGAGTAAGGGCAGCTGCCGCGTTTGGCGCAATCTGCGGCAAAGCGCACTAGGGCACCTTGGAAGCCGGCGGATTGTCCTTTGGAGATCGCCATGCCATCCAAGCTTGGATCCACTGCACCATCTAGCACCATGAGGCCAACACGAGTCGGAAACTCCTGGGCATACAGCGCACCTAATGTGGTGCCATATGAAAAGCCCAGTAGATTCAGCTTTTCATCACCAAGTGCAGCCCGCATAATGTCAAGATCGCGGACGGTATTTGCTGTTGAAATGTATGGAGCGATTTGTGGCGAATAGCGAAGGCACCCGGAACTGATCCCGCTGGCCAATCGAAGTAGCGAGTTCTGCTCTGCCCGCGAATCAGGCGTCGGGTCAGACAGCAGCCAGCGGGTAGTCTGTGCACCGGTCATGCAGGTAACAGGGGCCGACTCTGCGACACCGCGTGGATCAAAACCGACGATGTCGAATTTGCTTCTCACCTGCGGTGCAACGATGCCCGCAACCGAAGCCGCGAAATCGGTACCGGCACCACCTGGCCCACCCGGGTTCACGACGAGTGAGCCCTGGAAATCTGATCCCGTGTGCGGTTTCCGGGCGAGGGCAATTTGAATATCCCCAGCGGTTAGATCCGCATAATCCTTGGGCACTGTCAACTTGGTACATTGCCGGCCGCCTCCGCAGTCGGTCCAGCTCAGGGGCTGCTGGGTGTATCTGGAAAGGTCCGCGGCAGCCGCTGTGGGCAGCCCGGCGGCGATGACCACTGGGCCGGTTGCTACCAATGTCACCCGAGCAATTCGCCGGCGCCAGGAGTGGGATATCACATAGGCACCGTACGTCACGGGGGGTGATGGGGCGTTTTTGCGGTCCCCAGTCGACTGACCGGGGTGGGCATGGCAGGCTGTGGGGGCTTGACAGTCGTTCATTGAAGGGAACTTAATGGCAGGCAACGCCACATTTCGCTACGCCGATTCGGCAATTTTGGCGGTATCTGTTGCTGATGCACCCATTGTTGTCACCTCTGATGAGATTGACAATCAATTACTCGACACTTACGCACGGGTTGGTCTTAAGCCCGGAATGCTGGAAGTGATTGCGGGGATCTCCGAGCGTCGCTGGTGGCCGGCCGATGTCACCTTCGCCGACGCAGCGGCCATGGCCGGTGCGAAGGCGCTGGCAGATGCCGGAGTCGATCCAACCCAAGTCGGACTTCTTATTGATACCTCGGTTTGCCGTGATGCGCTGGAGCCAAGTGCCGCGGTCGATGTTCATGCGCAATTGGGCCTGGGTTCATCGTGTTTGAACTTTGACTTGTCCAATGCTTGCCTTGGGTTCATTAACGGTATGCAATTGGCGGCGATGTTCTTGGACTCAGGTCAAATTGATTACGCGCTGATTGTTGATGGCGAAGGCAGCAGGCGACCGCAAGAGTCAACGATTGCCCGACTGCAACAACTCGACACCACCAAGGACGACGTCCTTGCTAACTTTGCGACACTCACCCTTGGATCAGGTGGCGCGGCCATGGTTTTAGGCCGGGCTAGTGCACATCCAGAAGGCCACCGATTTGTCGGCGGTGTTTCCCGTGCGGCAACCGAGCACAACAAACTCTGCGTTGGTGATATCGATGGGATGAGCACCGATGCCCGCGGCTTGCTCGAGGCAGGTGTTGCCCTTGCCCGTGACGCATGGGCGGAGGCAACCGAAGTCTTTGACTGGCGAAATCTCGACTGCTACATCATCCATCAAGTCTCACAAGTACATACCGAATCGATCGTTGACGCACTTGGTATTGACAAAACCAAAGTCCCGGTAACTTTCCCTACTCGCGGCAATGTTGGACCGGCTTCGGTGCCATTTACCCTTGCATATTGTGCCGCGGATCTTGTTTCCGGGCAACGCGTGGCCTGCATGGGAATCGGCTCGGGGCTAAATGCAGCAGTAATTGAAATCGTTTGGTGAACCAAGTCGAGTCGGCAGCCTTGCCGCCGGCCGATCTTCTTGACCTAGACCCCACTTGGTCGCGCCTGGTGGTTGCCTTAGACCACTCCGGGCGTAGTTGCACCTGGCACCTACTTGATTCCTTTGCCCAGCGGCCTGGCGACATTGCACGTCTGACCTTGCTTTGTGTTCATGGCAATCCGACTTGGTCGTATCTGTGGCGGCGCTTAGTTCGAATGGCCCCGGCCGATGTGCGGGTGGTCGCAGTTGACCAACTTGAGATGGGTTTCTCCGAGCGCACGGGCACGCACCGACGGTTAGCAAGCCGGGTCGCTGACCTGAGCGGGCTCACCGAGCGACTTGGAATTACCGGGCCGGTGGTAACGGTTGCCCATGACTGGGGTGGTCCGATTTCCCTAGGTTGGGCCTTGGAGCACCTACCGCAACTGGTCGGCATAGTCCTCTTAAACACCGCGGTGCAGCAACCGCCCGGTGCGCGTGCGCCCGCGTTGATTCGACTCGCCCGCAGCGGCCCGTTGCTGGCTTTGAATACGGTGCGCACGACCGCCTTTTTGCGCGGTACGACAGCATTAAGTGGCTCGAAAATGACCAAGCAAACGGCCAAGGCCTTCCGCGCGCCATACCAAACTCCCGGTCGACGAGTTGCAATAGGTGCGTTCGTCGCTGACATTCCACTCGAGTCCGACCATCCAAGTGCCGACACGCTCAACTTGATAGCCAATGGCCTGGCCAAGTTCGGGCAGGTGCCCATGTTGTTGCTTTGGGGGCCGGGGGATCCGGTATTTAGTGATCTTTATCTAGGTGACCTGATGATGCGGGCGCCGCACGCCGACGTACATCGCTATGAAGGTGCTAGGCATCTGGTAAGTGAAGATGATGATCGAGTTTTCCCTGATCTATTGCGTTGGGTGTCGGGGCTATCGGCAGGTGAGCGAAGTAACTTGCAGCCGGTGGTTGCGTTACCAGCAGAACAGGTGCACGCCACCAGACTCTGGGATGGTCTGCACGAAGCGGCTGAGCAAGGGCCGACTGGCACAGCGATTGTCGAAATGTCAGGTGCCGGCCGCCGCGTCAGTTGGCGCCAACTCGCCGACACGGTCGATAAATTGGCCGCCGGCCTGCACTCGAGCGGGATTAACCCCGGGCACCGAGTGGCCCTCCTTATCCCACCTGGCGCGGATTTAATTGCGGTGGTGTACGCCTGCTGGCGCATCGGTGCCGGCGTTGTCATCGCAGATGCCGGATTAGGGGTCAACGGGATGCGCCGGGCAATTCGGGGTGCTGCGCCAGATCACGTTATCGGGATATCTCGAGGGCTGGCACTGGCACGAACCTTGCGCATCCCGGGCCTTCGACTCTCGGTAAAGGGTTTGGCTGCGATCGCGCGCATCGGTGCGCCATTGCCACCGGAGCCAGCGCCGTCGGCTACCGCTGTCATCGTCTTTACATCCGGGGCCACGGGTCCGGCCAAAGGGGTTGTCTACCAGCAAGCGCAGGTCGCTGGTACGCGCGATGTATTGCGCAGGCATTACGCCATTACCCCAAGTGATGCGATAGTCGCCGCCTTTGCGCCCTGGGCGGTGTTCGGGCCAACCCTTGGGGTGGCGTCGGTGATCCCCGATATGGACGTCACGAAGCCGCGGACCTTGCAAGCTGTAGCACTTGCCGAAGCGACGGCGGCGGTCGACGGCACCTTGCTGTGGGCCTCCCCAGCAGCATTAACCAATGTAATCGCAACCGCTGGAGTGCTATCGACCACGCAACGGCAAAGTTTTAAGTCACTGCGACTGGTGCTGGCGGCCGGCGCCCCGGTGCCTCTGCAATTACTTGAACAAGTTAAGGAGCTGGTGCCAAATGCCGATGTTCGAACGCCTTACGGCATGACCGAAGTGCTACCAGTTAGTGAATCAACGCTGGCGGAGATTAGGGCAGCCGCAGGTGGGAATGGCGTGTTGGTGGGAAACCCGGTTAGCGGCGTCAAGATTGCGATCAGTGCACTTGATGACCAAGGCAGACCGGTTGGTCCGCTGAGCACCGAAGTTGAAGTCACCGGTGAAATCTGTGTGCAAGCTGCACATATGCGCGATCGGTATGACCGGTTATGGGCGACTAACGCGATGGCGGGCCGCGACATTGGCTGGCACCGCACCGGCGACATCGGCCACCTAGATACCAGCGGCCGGTTGTGGGTTGAGGGGCGACTTGCTCATCTAATTGTCACGGCAGCTGGCCCCGTTACCCCAGTTGGAGTGGAACAGCAGGTGCAGCAACTGCCTTTCGTGCGTTTGGCGGCCGCAGTTGGTATTGGCCCGATCGGCAACCAGCAAGTCATAGTGATCATCACCACCTGTGATCAAACCGCCAAAGGGTTACTTGATGTGGACCGCACAAAACTGGTACGTGCGCAAGTCATGGGCATCCACATCGCAGCGGTCCTTGTTCGCGATGAGCTACCCGTGGATATCCGTCACAATTCGAAGATCGATCGTGCAGCCCTTAGTGTTTGGGCTGATGGGATATTGGCCGGACATCGCTGATGCGAGTACTTGTCACCGGTGCTAGCGGGTTACTAGGTGCTGCAACCGCCAATGCAATCGCGATCCGAGGCCACGAAATTGTGGTGTTTCAACGTCGAGCGAGCGGCCTGCCATTTGACGAAGTCAGAGGCGACATCTTAGATGGCGAGGCACTTACTCGTGCACTCTTCGGCATTGATGGGGTGGTGCACCTAGCCGCCAAGGTGTCGATCACCGGATCGCGGTCGGAGTTTGAGTCGGTAAACGTGGAAGGCACACGCCAACTGCTCCAGTCCGCGAAGGCGGCGGGTGTCCGGAGTTTCGTCCACGTGTCATCGCCATCGGTTGCGCATGACGGTATGCCGATCATCGGTGCTGGTGCGTTGCCCGCAAACCCGCAGACGGCGCGCGGTGTGTATGCCGTTACGAAAGCGCAAGCCGAACTCCTAGCTCTGGCCGAAGATGAACCTGATTTCGCCGTAGTTGCAATTCGTCCGCATCTGGTCTGGGGGCCAGGTGATGAGCAACTCATTGGTCGCATTATTGCTCGGGCGCGCGTCGGACGGTTGTTCTTGATCGACCATGGTGTTGCGCTTATCGATACCACTTATGTCGACAATGCCGCATCGGCGCTGGCCGCAGCCGTCGAACGGGTAGCCGAACCTACGGTCCACGGCCGGGCGTTCGTAGTGACAAATGGCGAGCCGAGAACCGTTGCGGAGTTGCTGACCGAGATAACGCGGGCGGCGGGTTTACCGGCCCCAAAACGAAGTGTGCCATTTGGTGCGGCGTATCGGGCCGGCCAACTGGCCGAGCGGGCCTGGGGTAGTCGGGGCGCCGAACCACCACTTACCCGGTTCCTGGTCGAGCAATTGGCCACCGCCCACTGGTTTGATCAGCGCCAGACGTGTGCGGCACTGGCTTGGGCACCTGATGTGAGCCTGGCGACCGGTTTCGAGCGCCTGACCAAGTGGTATCAGCGGGGTTGAGTGCGGCGTGGCGTTACGGCCCGCTTGGCCTAGGGACCCCTAACATGGGAAAGGCCCCTCAAAGTATGAGTTTGAGGGGCCTTTCCGTGAAGCCAGTTGCCTTCTGCCCGATTGCTCGGGGCGCCTGCGTCCTGTGCAGCTCCGCCGCGCTCGCTCCCCGTTTCCGGTTCACCAGCCGATCTTTTCTGACTTCTCACATCGCTTCCTGCAACCAACTCCGCCAGCACGCAGAGTTCCCGTAGGTCAAGCCTTCGGTTCGGCTGTCATTCTTCGATCTGACCCTCGCCTTTCGGCTCAGTGGGTAATTTCTAACAGGACACAAGTCAACACGCAAGCCGAATTCAAAAATATTTTGAAATATTTTTTTTTGAACACCTCATGTTTAACACTGGCAACTCCAGCACGTTTAACCTCAAATAATTTGTGCAAATAGTGTCCGCAAGCTGCGCCCTGGTGCGTAAACCACTTCCTTGGGTCACCTACACATCAGGACCAAAGCCTCCTGACACCAGGTGCTAAAAACTGTTATGCCGCAGGGGTTATCGTGAACATCTCGTCAACCGCCGGCTTGCGGGGCTACTCGAATCGAGCGGCTTAGGTGGCAAGTAAGTGGGGGGTCCGGGGCCTGCGGAAGTCCGCGGCCCTAGACCTAGGGCGCGACAATATCTGGGTGGTCTCGCTGCATCCAGGTGGTATCCGCACCCCGATGACAGCCGGCCTAGAGCTCGGTGAGATGTTCGCCAGCCAGCCCATCCCGCGCATTGGGGAGGCCGATGAGGTGGCGAAGCTGGTGCTGTACTTGATTGCTGATGCGATCTACTCAACTGGCACCGAGTTCGTCATCGACGGCGCTCCACCGTCGGGCAGGCACTGAGGGTGGGCGGCTAACTCCGAGTAGTTTGCGCCGGTCCCGTTGCCCGGCCAACCCCTTTGGCTTATAGTTGAAATCTCAACTAACCGGAGGAGTTGGCCGTGCCCGCTGTAAGCGTTGCCGATGTTTTGGTACTGCCACGTATTAGCGAACCCGATTCGACCGCGGTGGTGCGTCCGGTCAATCGAGTGGTGACCGCACTGGCCACTTTCGAGGGTGAAGGGTTTCCGGTGCGCCGGCCATTTCCCGGGCGCATGTCACTTCGTGAGTCCGATCCGTTCTTGCTGCTTGATCAAATGGGGGCGGTCGAATGGGGTGCCGGTGAACCCAAGGGCACCCCATGGCACCCGCACCGCGGTTTTGAGACCGTTACCTACATCGTCGATGGCGCATTTGAACACCAGGACAGCACCGGCGGTGGTGGCCTGATTGCCGACGGCGCCACCCAGTGGATGACCGCTGGATCTGGTCTGCTGCACATTGAAACCCCGCCGGAAGCCTTGGTGAGTTCTGGCGGGCTCTTTCATGGGGTGCAGTTGTGGGTGAATTTGCCGGCCGCCTTAAAGATGACCGCACCGCGATATCAGGATATCTCGGCATCCTCGGTGGCATTGGCATCAAGTGGTGATGGGGGAGCGCTGGTGCGAGTCATCGCCGGGGAGCTGGGCGGGATTAGCGGGCCCGGTATCACCTGGACGCCGATTACGTACACGCACATCACCGTGCAACCGGGTGCCAAGGTGTCGCTGCCGTGGAACCGGAGTTTCAATGCGATGGTTTATGCGTTAGCCGGGCGCGGTTTCGCTGGCGCCGAAAACGTGGCATTTGGTGAAGGCCAGTTGGTTGATTTTGGCAAAGGAGATGCGATCACTTTTGCCGCTGATGCCAATCAAGATTCCAAGTCGCCGACCCTTGAGGTGCTGATGCTCGGCGGTCGGCCAATTCGTGAGCCTATTGCCCAGCACGGACCCTTCGTGATGAATTACAAGGACGAGATCATCACCGCTATGGAAGACTTCCAGGCGGGCCGGATGGGGCAGATCCCCGCTACCGCCAGACGCTAACCGCAACGGTGCACGATAGGAGGCTAAATGGCCACCCGCCGGTTGCCGAGGTGGCATGAGGTAAAGCCGCTGATCGGCGCTGAGAACCCATTCAAGAACCGGCGCGCTCGGGCGTTGGCGCGGGCCGCGAATATCTGGGACCTGCGCGCGCTGGCCAAGCAGCACACACCGGCCGCAGTTTTCGACTATACCGACGGCGCCGCGGGTGCGGAATTAGCCCTGCACCGGGCCCGCGAGGTATTTAACCGGATCGAGTTCGAACCAAGGGTGCTGCGCGATGTGGCAAATCTTGATACCAAGACTGAAATTCTCGGTGTCAGCAGTGCCCTGCCAATTGTCCTGGCGCCGACGGGTTTTACTCGGATGATGCACCACGCCGGTGAGCCAGCGGTGGCAGCGGTGGCCGCCAAAGTTGGGATTCCGTATTGCCTCTCAACCCTGGGCACGACTTCCATTGAGGATTTGGCAAGTGCGGTGCCAAATGTGCGACGCTGGTTTCAGCTCTACTTAATGCGCGACCGAAGCTTGCGCGCAGGTTTACTCGAGCGCGCGGCGGCCGGTGACTATGACACGTTGGTGCTGACAGTTGACGCCCCGGTCGCTGGGATACGTAACCGTGATATTCGAAACGGCTTAACCGTCCCCCCGAAACTCTCGCTGTCGACGTTGGCCAATATGTCGCGGTACCCGAGTTGGTGGTTCAATGTGCTGACCACCGAGCCGCTGGAGTTCGCAACGCTTAGGAGTTCGGAGGGCACGGTCGCCGACCTAATGAACAAAGTGTTTGACCCATCCGTGACGCCGGCCGATGTGACTTGGGCCCGCGAGACTTGGCCCGGAAAACTGGTGGTTAAAGGTGTTCAATCGGTTGCCGATGCGAAGTTGTTATCCGAACTTGGTGTTGATGGCATTGTGCTTTCGAATCACGGTGGGAGGCAGCTTGATATGGCCCCGGTGCCACTTGAGCAACTCCCACTGGTTAAGGAGGCGGTTGGTGAGAGTATTTCGGTTTTCATTGACGGTGGAGTGCTGTCGGGCGGCGATGTGGTAGCGGCGGTAGCACTTGGCGCCGACGCGGTGCTCATCGGTCGAGCGTACCTTTATGGATTAATGGCTGGCGGGCAAGCCGGGGTGCAGCGTGCGGTTGATATTTTGCAGCAAGAGATCCGAACGACGATGTCATTACTTGGTGCACGCAGTGTCAGTGAGCTGACTCCCGACTTTGTCAGGTTACGTAACCCGATCTAATTCGACGCGAAGTATCAGCCGCTCTTGCGGCGGTGCTCGCGTCTACCCCCGGCTTTACTTGATTCATCCTTGATCCCGCCGTTGTCCGCATCGCGGTTGGCACCCAAGTGCCCACCCTTTTTGTTCTTGGCCTCAAGGGCCGCGCGGAACCGCTCCTTGGGGTCATTTGGGTCAGGGGCGGGTGGGTGCTGCGAGGTAGCCATGCGCGAATTCTTGCATTCGGTATTACAGCGACTTTCATTGGTGCCCGTGATTAAATAGCGTGATGCGAATCGCCAAAGTGCTGCTTGGGGTTCTGGTGCTGGTGGTGGTTGCCACCGGCTGCCAGTCACCAGCGGACCCGGTGGCCAGCGGGTTACCGGCTGACGCGACGGTTCAGTACAAATTCAACGACTCTTCGGTGCCGCCTGCCTATCACCGCAGCTTCGAATTGACGGTAACCGCAAGGCAGGCGCGGTTAGTTGTGGATAGCTACGGCGACATCCTTGCTGACGAGGTGCGAGACGAGGTGAGTGACGCCTGGGCGAAACTAGATCAAAGCTATGCACAATTGGCTGCGGTTACGGTCGTAGAACCTGCTGGGGGCTGTGTTGGTGGCACCAGTCGGTCACTAGAGATAACCCAAGGAGAAGAAGTTATCAAAGAGATATTCATTGATGACTGCGCTGAAGTTAATGATGTTGCTACGGCTGCGCTGGCCAACTGGATTGCGCCGGCTCAGCAACTCTTCCCCGCCATTGACGTGCTAGCGCCAAGTTGATGGTGCGCGTTCGGTCCCGTCTGATTGGATGGCGGCGTGACGCGGGAAAAAATATTCGAAATTAGTGGGCGATTAGCTCCCCAATCGGGTCGCGCCGAACCCCTGGGCAGGGTAGGCGTGATCAGTACCCCACACGGCCAAATTCAGACCCCGGCTTTCATCCCGGTTGGAACCAAAGCCACCGTAAAAGCGGTAGTGCCTGAGTCCATGAGCGCACTGGGTGCCCAGGCGATTTTGTCGAACGCTTACCACCTCTATTTGCAACCGGGGTCGGATATCTTGGACGAAGCTGGAGGCCTCGGTGCCTTCATGAACTGGCCCGGCCCGACATTTACCGATAGCGGTGGCTTTCAGGTGCTCTCACTCGGTGTCGGGTTCAAGAAAGTATTGGCGATGACCGCCGACACGGTCCGGTCCGACGACGTTATCGCCGAAGGGCGCGATCGACTCGCCCATGTTGATGATGAGGGCGTGACTTTCAAGTCGCATCTAGACGGATCGATGCATCGATTCACTCCGGAGATTTCAATGCGGGTGCAGCACGAGATAGGCGCGGACATTATTTTTGCCTTCGATGAGTGCACCACCTTGTTGAATACGAGAAAATATCAGGAGCGGTCACTGGATCGCACCTATGCGTGGGCCGTGCGCTGTATTTCAGAACATGAGCGGCTGACCGCTGAAAGATCGAACAAGCCCTACCAGGCACTATTTGGAGTAATTCAAGGTGCGCAGTATGAGGATCTAAGGCGAAAAGCGGCGCGGGATTTGGGGAGCTTGGCCTTTGATGGTTACGGCATCGGGGGAGCGCTCGACAAGACCCAGCTTGGCACCATCGTGCGCTGGGTAAATGAGGAACTGCCCGAAGGTGAACCGCGACACCTCTTGGGTATCGGGGAGCCCGATGACCTTTTCGCCGCCATCGAAAATGGAGTGGATACCTTTGATTGTGTTGCGGCGTCCCGCGTGGCGCGAAACGGAGCCCTCTACAGCCGCAATGGCAGGTTTACCGTCTCAAGTAGCAAGCACCGCAGAGCGTTTGTGCCGATTGATGATGAGTGTGACTGCTATACCTGCGCCAACTACACGCAGGCCTACTTGCATCACCTATTCAAGGGCAAGGAGATCCTTAGTTCAATGCTCGCAACCATTCACAATGAACGCTTCATTGTGCGATTGGTCGACGAGATCCGGGCCAGCATCTTGGCAAATGAGTTTTACGAGCTGAAGGCTGAGTTTTTGGGCCGCTTCTACGGGAACCTGAATTGAGTCAGTGCGAAATCAATAGCTGGGCTCGCGCTTCTTTACGGCAGTGATCACCCGATAGGTGATGGGCAGCAGTACTACTTCCAGGAGGGTCTTGTAGAGATACCCAACAATCAAGTAGTTAATGAACTCGCCGCCGGTGATGATCCCGTAGAACGCAATTGTGCAAAAGACGATGGTGTCTGCAAACTCACCAACAGCCGTTGAGCCGATTAGACGCAGCCAGAGGGCTTTTTCTTGGGTGCGTTCCTTGATCTTGACGAGGACATAGGCATTTAGTAGCTGACCGACTAGGTAACCGCAGATACTTGCCAGCACGATACGTGGTACGAAGCCCAAAACCGCCTCAAAAGCCTCTTGATTTTCATATCCGTTGGCCGGTGGTGAAATCTGAACCAACCAAAAAGTTAGTGCAGCAAGTACGGCAAGGGCGAAGCCGAGATAGATCGCTCGGCGGGCAGCTTTTAGTCCATAAACTTCGCTCAAGACGTCGCCGGTGATGTAGACGAGCGGGAACAAGAAGGCACCGCCATCGGTGATGATGGGCCCGAACTCAATCAATTTGGTGGCGCCGATATTTGAAATGAGCAGGAGCCCGCAGAACACTGCTACCACAACCGGGTAATAGCCGGTACTTACTGTCGCAAAATGGGTAGTGGTGCGGGAATTGCTCACCTGGTGACGCTGCCCCATTGCATGATCACTATGCCGGCGATGACGATGCCCATTCCGCCAATAGAAAGGGGGCTCATTTTTTCGCCGAAAATTAACCAGCCACCAAGGGCGGCGCCAACGGTGCCAAGTGCTGACCAAGTGGCGTATGTCGGCCCGACCCCAAGGCTCTTTAGGGTCTGGGCCAGCAAGGTGAAGGCGAGACCGTAGCCAACGACCACGACTACCGAGGGCCAAAGGCGAGTGAAGCCATCGCTGGCCTTAAGTGACAAGGTGCCGATTACCTCGCTGCTGATGGCAGGCAGAAGCAGCAGATAAGGCATGTGCTCAACTCCTAACGTGCCCCCGGCAGGATTCGAACCTGCGACCGTCGGTACCGGAAACCGGCGCTCTATCCCCTGAGCTACGGAGGCGCAGATTGACTTCACTCAACGGCACATTGTGCCGCAGCTACGGTGCGTGCGGTTGGTGGGGTACGTCGGGACAAATCAGGAGAGGTTCTGGGTATCGAGCCCAGAGTGGCCCTCGCCGGCATCGTCATAGGACCTTGGGTCCTCGCTGGGTTCTAGGTTGGTCTGGATATTGGCACCGGGTAGTGCAATCGCGATTGCTACTTCGACCCGTTCGACCAGATCATGTCCTCGTGCAATGGTCCAGTTACGGGCACGAGAACGTGCATGGAGACAAATCGTTGCTGACCAGATTCGCGGGTCTGAAGGGCGTGGAAAGCCAATTCACCATTTGGGTACTCGGCGACAAATGAGTCAAGTTCGTTCACGACCCGCTCCTCATCCTCGGAGTTAAGAGCCCGGTCCATCAGGCCATGCACTGAACTTCGTATTAACCCGTAGCCGGTCCACAAAATAATTAGGCCGACGGCGATCGCAACAATTGAGTCCAGCGGTATCCACCGGCTTAGTGCAACTAGGACAACGCCTATTAGGACGCCAATTGACGTCCAGACGTCGGTCAGCAGGTGCTGGCCATCTGCGATCAAGGTGAGCGAGCGGTGGGCGCGTCCGACCCGCAAGATCAGCGAGCCGATGGCGGCATTGATCGCGGTCGCGAGCATCGTGATGAGTAAGTCGATCCCGAGGTCCGAAAGTGGCTGCGGGTTCAACAGGCGCTCGATTGCGGAGTAGACGATGACAATGGCGGCAACGAAGATCATCAGTACTTCGATGCCGGCAGCGAAATACTCCGCTTTGCCATGGCCGTAATGGTGGGTCCGGTCAGCGGGGCGAGCGGCGATGATCAAGGCGATGAGCGCGACGATCGCGGCCACCAGATTGACCACGGATTCCAGTGCGTCAGAAAGTAGACCAACCAAACCGGTCAGTAGGTAGGCCCAGTACTTGAGCGAGATAGTCGCAATCGCTGCAGCGATTGACAACCAAGCCCACCGCAGAAGTGAAGGTGAACCATCGCCAAGTGTGGTTAGGGCACCTAGGCTCACCTGAGCATCAAGTCAGAGGATTCGCGATCAATCGGCAATAATTTTCGCTGACGGAAGGCAGGGGTGCAACGATGGGCCGGTGCACCCACGGCTAATAGCGGTCATCGACTCCCTTAAGGATCTCGGCGCGCGGTTCACCGAGCACCGGAACTCACTGGCCGCCGGTGGCTTGGCCTACTTCCTAGCACTTGCGGTGGCCCCTGCGGCACTCGTGGTTGGTGCCTTAACTGGACTCTTACTCGGCCCTGATCAGGTGCGAGCAGCTATTAGTTCCTTGGCGGGGGGTGATCCTGTTCAAGTGCAGGCCCTTAAGCCATTGACCGATTCCTTAGTTGCAGCTACTGAGCACGCATTGGTTAGTGGCGTAACCGTTGCCTCGGTGGTGGGCCTGATTGTTGCCCTCTATGCCGCGTCGAAAGTCGTTTACGGTCTGCGGTTGGCGCTAGATGGGGTATTCGAAACAGTGCCCAAACGCCGTGGATTCATCGGACAGGTTATGGCTACTTTGATCACCTTGATCGGCATGAGTGTCGCGGTCGGGGCTTGTGTGGCCTTGACGGTATTACCCAGAGTACTAACCTGGCTCGGCTTTGATCAGGTGCGCATCTTTTCCGGGATCGGGGTGGTGGACTGGGTAATTGGTGCGCTATTGATCTGGTTGGCGATTAGGTGGGTGCTGCACCATGCACCCAATAATCCAAAGCCGATCCCTTGGCGGGGACTTGGGCCAATCTTCACCGCCCTTTGGCTGCTAGTGGTAAGTGCCGGACTGGGAGTCTATGCGAATTTTTCGACAACCCTGGCGTCGGCCATTGTGGTATTCGGCGGGGTGGTGGTTTTATTGCTCTGGTTCTACCTGGGCTTCCTCGGCCTGCTAATTGGCGCGGAGATCGAGGCGCAGCGCCAGCGCAAAGCAAGCCCAAAATAATTTGAAGTGACTGTGGCGCAAGTGACAAGAGTTAATGCGTGTTTCTAACCCTGACCAGTTGCTTACGAAACTCGCCGAAAATGATGTTTGACTTGCGCGGAATTGAGGTACATCACTAAGTGTCACTACCGAATCGGGGGATTAGGGAGTGACAAAAGTGAAGGGCCCCGCTAACCGGCGAGGCCCTTCACGTTAATCAGGAGCAATTAGCCAACGGTAACTTTGTCAGCCTGTGGGCCTTTGGGGCCTTGAACGATTTCGAACTCCACTGCCTGGTTCTCTTCAAGTGAACGGTAGCCGTCCGACTGGATTGACGAGTAGTGGACGAAAACGTCCGGTCCGCCGTCGGCCTGGGCGATAAAGCCGTAGCCTTTTTCAGCATTAAACCACTTAACGGTGCCTTGAGCCATGGTGCACATTCTCCTTGCGCGGAACGTCGCGACGGACGGTCGCCCGTCGCGTGGCCTAGCCGTTCAAACCTCGTCCCGGCATCTGTGCATGTGCTCAGAAGTCCGACACCCACCTAAGTGGGCACTTTAGAACGGTGGTGCTGATCTGGCCTTGCCTCGCCTGAGCATAGCCCCCTGCCCAGTCATGGCAAGCAAAATCGAATAGATACGCTCGAGGAGTGAATCCCCAGAACCTGGCCGTGAGCGTGCGCGCGGTGGTTGTAGCTTGGGCAACCGAGGCCGGATTAGCGCTGGAAATCCCAGCCGAGTTGCAACTGGAACGCCCAAAATCGCGTGATCATGGGGATTATGCGACCAATATCGCGTTGGCGCTGGCTAAGTCGGCCCAGTTGTCGCCCTGGGCGATCGCCGAGTCCTTGGCACCCAAAATCGCTCAAATCCCCGGGGTGGGGGCAGCTGAAATTGCCGGACGGGGCTTTATCAATATCCGACTTGATAGTGCCGCCTTAGGGCAAACCGCCCAAATCATTGTCGAGGCGGGGGCGGCATTTGGCACCGGCGAGGGCCTTACGGGCCGGCACATCAACGTCGAATTCATCTCGGCAAATCCAACCGGCCCACTGCATTTAGGTCACACCAGATGGGCCGCGGTTGGCGATGCCATCGCCCGGGTACTCACCGCCGCCGGCGCGCAGGTTTCGACCGAGTTCTATATCAATGACCGGGGCGTGCAGATGGATAAGTTCGGCGCATCGGTCATGGCGGCCGCACATCGCGAGGAGATCCCCGAGGATGGTTATCAGGGGGCCTATATCCACGACCTTGCTTCTGCAATTGTCATTGCGCGCCCGAGTATCAAGGAGTTACCGGTAGCAGAGCAGTTCACGGCATTTCGCGAGGCCGCTTATGCACTTCAACTAAAACAACAGCAGCAAGTGCTGGAGCAGTTCAGAACCCATTTCGATAGTTGGGCATCCGAGCGGGCCCTGCACGAGTCGAACGCGGTCGAGTACGGCCTGGAACGATTGCGTGAGCAAGGCCATGTCTATGAACTTGATGGCGCGATCTGGTTACGCACCACCGACTTCGGCGACGACAAAGACCGAGTATTAGTTAAGGCAGACGGGGAATACACCTACTTTGCCTCCGATACTGCCTATTACGTCAATAAGCGCGAGCGCAACTTTGATCTTTGTATTTACTTACTCGGTGCCGATCACCATGGCTATGTGAGCAGGCTGCGCGCGGTCGCCGCTTGCAATGGCGATGAACTTGATCAAGTCGAAGTACTGATCGGACAGTTGGTGAAGATCACCCGTGGGGGTGCGGAGATAAAGCTGTCCAAGCGCGCGGGCAATATCGTCACCCTCGAGGAACTAGTTGACGAAGTAGGAGTCGACGCAGCGCGCTACTCACTTATTCGCTATCCCGTTGATTCGCCGCTCACCCTTGATCTTGAGGTCATCACACTGCGCACCAACGACAACCCGGTGTTCTACGTGCAGTACGCGCACGCCCGCATCGCATCGGTGCTGCGGAACGCGGCTGAACTTGGCATCGATTGGCGGAACCTGCACTTTGACGCTGGCTTACTTGCACACGAGCGGGAAAATGAACTCCTTGGTGTCCTGGCGGAGTTTCCGCGGGTGGTGGCCGGTGCCGCTGAGCTGCGGGAGCCCCATCGCGTAGCTCGATACCTGGAGGAGTTGGCCGCCATCTACCACCGGTTCTACGACAGTTGCCGGGTCTTGCCGCGCGGTGATGAAGAGTTGGCCCAGGAGCATGTGCCCCGGTTGTGGCTCTGTGCCGCTACCCGTCAAACGATTTTCAATGGGCTGCAGCTGCTCGGTGTCAGCGCACCTGATCGCATGTGACCGGTATCCAATACCCTGCGCCTGTGCAAAGAATAAAACCCGAGGACATCTTGGATCGCGCTATCTGGCCGAGCTCGGCTGTGCGTAATGGCGCCGGTGCCCTGGAGATCGGCGGAGTGGATTGCCGAGATTTGGTTGCGCAGTATCAGTCACCGGTATATCTATTTGATGAAATTGATGCGCGATCACGTGCCGAGGGATTTCGTGAGGCTTATGAAAGAGCTGGTGCCACCACGGTCTATTACGCGGCAAAGGCATTCTTAGCAACGGCGGTCGCTAAGTGGGTCACCGAAGCCGGACTCGGTATCGACGTGGCATCTGGTGGTGAGCTCGAGGTCGTGCTGCGGGCTGGTGTGCCGGGGCACCGAATCTTGCTGCACGGTAATAATAAGTCGATCGCTGAAATCGAGCTAGCTCTGGCCGCTGGGGTCGGGCGCATTGTTGTTGATTCCTTAGACGAGATAGTGCGTCTTGCCGATGCTGCTGGCCACTTCGGCATCGTGCAGCAGGTGTTGGTGCGAGTGACGGTCGGGGTCGAGGCCCATACCCATGAATTCATCGCAACCGCGCATGAAGATCAAAAATTCGGGCTTTCGGTTGCTTCTGGCGATGCCGCGGAGGCGGTCCGACGGATCGCGAAGCTACCGACCCTGTCATTTGCTGGCTTGCACTCACATCTTGGGTCACAGATATTCGACGCATCCGGCTTCAATGAAGCCGCTACGCGAGTTGCCTCCTTCGCGCGATCTCTGCGTGATGAACAAGGGGTATCTGTTCGAGAACTAAATCTAGGTGGTGGCATGGGCATCGCCTATGTCGATGGGGATGACCCCCTTGATGCGGCGGACATGGCACGGCAGATCTGCAGCGTCGTGCGAACCGAATGCGAATCGGTCGGTGTCGCGACACCAGAGTTGGCATTTGAGCCGGGCCGCGCGATCATCGGCCCGGCCGGGGTAACCATTTATGAAGTCGGCACCGTTAAGCCGATTGAACTCGATGATGGGCTCGTGCGCACATACATATCGGTTGATGGCGGCATGAGCGACAACATTCGCACGGCCCTTTACGGCGCCCAGTACTCGGTGGTACTTGCTTCACGGATATCAATGGTAGAGCCGATGTTGGCGCGGGTGGTGGGCAAGCACTGTGAATCAGGCGACATCGTGGTGCGTGATACCTGGTTGCCTGCGGATGTGGTGCCCGGTGATCTATTGGCCGTAGCCGCCACGGGTGCCTATTGCCGCTCGATGTCGTCGAACTACAACTACCTGCCGCGGCCGGCGGTTATCGCAGCGCGCGGCGGTGCCACCTCGGTGGTATTACGTCGCGAAACCACCGAAGATCTCCTGTCCTTAGACCCAGGGGCCTGATCCACTAGCGTTCTGAGCCCGGCCCCGCCCAGTTGGTAGACACTTTGGGTGGACCTGAGAGGCTTTGTACATGATTCGCCCGTTGACCGTTGCCCTCCTAGGTGGTGGCACTGTTGGTGCCCAGGTGGCCCACCTGATTAACGCCAGCGCCGCTGACCTCGAGCAGCGCGTGGGCGCCCCGATCCACTTAACAGCGGTGGCGGTGCAAGACACCACTAAGTCCCGCCCGGGGGTGCCGGCGGCATTGATTACCGGTGACGCGATGGCGGTGGCGACAAGTGGCGCCGACATTGTTGTTGAAGTCATGGGCGGTATCGAGCCAGCCCGATCGCTGATGTTGGCAGCGATGGCCGCCGGATCAAGTGTGGTGACCGCCAATAAGGCCTTGCTCGCGTCCGACGGCGCCGCATTGCATGAGGCCGCCGCTAAGTTCGGCGTCGATCTGTACTTTGAAGCTTCGGTTGCAGGGGCTATCCCGTTGCTGCGTCCACTGCGCGAGTCACTTGCCGGTGACCAAGTCATCAAAGTGATGGGGATCGTCAACGGCACCACTAACTTCATGCTTAGCAAGATGGATGAAGAAGGGGCGGACTACGACGACGTTTTCGCAGAGGCCGAAGCTTTGGGTTACCTAGAAGCGGATCCGTCACTAGATGTCGACGGGCATGACGCCGCTGCAAAAGTAGCGATCCTTGCCGAGTTGGCTTTTCACACTAAGGTCACTCTCGATGATGTTTATTGCGAAGGGATTTCTAAAGTCACCGCCGCCGACATCCGTGCAGCACAGCAAATGGGTTTTGTGATCAAGCTACTTGCTGTTGCTGAGATCAAAGGCGATAACGAGGGCGTGATCGTGCGGGTGCACCCATCAATGGTGCCGCGTGATCACCCGTTGGCAAGTGTGCGCGGCGCCTTCAACGCGGTATTCATTGAAGCTAAATCGGCGGGCCAGATGATGTTCTACGGCAGAGGTGCCGGGGGAGTGCCGACCGCGAGTGCGGTACTCGGCGATGTGGTAACCGCGGCGCGTAATCGCGTTACTGGGGGCCGCGGCCCGAGGCATAGCACTTACTCGAACCTAGTGGTGCTGCCAATAGGTGCGGCCATGACTCGATACTACGTAAATCTTGACGTCGCCGATCGGCCAGGTGTGCTGGCGGCGATTGCTGCCACCTTCGCAGATAACGGCGTGAGTATTCAGGTCGTCCGTCAAGATGGTCACGGAGAAGAAGCCGGATTGCTGTTGCGAACACATCTGGCAAGTGATGCCTCATTGCGGGCGACCGTTAATCAACTGCTCGAGCTGGATGCTGTCAAGCGCGTTGTTGGGGTCATGCGTGTCGAAGGTGAGGCTGGAGCTTAATCATGGCGCACCAGTGGCGCGGGTTAATCGAGGAATATCGTGATCGATTGCCCGTAAACGCAGCAACTCCGGTGGTCACTTTGGGAGAGGGCGGCACCCCGCTGGTGTACGCCTGCACCTTGAGTGAGATGACCGGCTGCTCCGTGTGGCTCAAATACGACGGCGCTAACCCGACCGGATCCTTTAAGGATCGTGGTATGACAATGGCGATCTCGAAAGCTGCAGAGGCCGGTGCGCGGGCGGTTATCTGCGCTTCGACGGGTAACACCTCGGCGAGTGCGGCCGCCTACGCGGTCAAGGCCGGCATGGCTTGTGCGGTGTTGGTGCCGCGGGGCAAAATCGCCATGGGCAAACTTGCACAAGCCCTAGTGCACGGGGCCACCTTGCTGCAGGTTGACGGCAATTTCGATGATTGCCTGACTATCGCGCGTGACCTAGCTGACAAATATCCGGTTGAACTTGTTAATAGTGTTAACCCGGCGCGAATCGAAGGCCAAAAGACCGCGGCATTTGAAATTGTCGACGCGTTGGGGTTTGCTCCCGATATCCACTGCTTATCCGTTGGCAATGCCGGCAACATCACCGCTTATTGGCGTGGTTACTGCGAGTATCACCGGGATGGCGTGGTGCCATCGCGCCCGCGCATGTGGGGCTTCCAAGCCGCTGGCGCAGCGCCAATAGTGCACGGCGCTCCGGTTGCGAACCCTGAGACAATCGCAACGGCGATTCGAATCGGCAATCCAGCTTCCTGGGACTACGCGGTTGCAGCCCGAGATGACTCACTAGGTTTGATTGACATGGTTACTGATGATGAAATCTTGGCGGCCTATCACCTAGTTGCCGGTAGCGAAGGCCTGTTTTGTGAGCCATCAAGTGCGGCGAGTGTTGCCGGACTGCTAAAGCTGCACGCACTGGGCCAACTGGATGCGGGGCAGACGGTTGTTTGCGCGTTGACCGGAAATGGACTCAAGGACCCGCACTGGGCACTTGTCGATGCAAAGGATCCAGTGGTAGTTCCTGTTGAGGTAAAGGCCGCGGCTCGGGCTTTAGGCTTGGATTCTTGATGGTAGCGCAGTTGTGCCGGGATCCGGTGCGCGTTCAGGTACCCGCATCAAGTGCAAATATTGGCCCTGCATTTGATTCGGCCGCCCTGGCATTCGACATCGTCGATGACCTAGTAGCAATGATCACTGATGATGATGGTGTCTTGATCGAAGTGGCCGGGGCAGGTGCTGACAGCGTCCCACTTGATGGTTCGCACTTAGTTGCGCGCTCGATGGTACTTGGGTTTGCGGCCATGGATGCACATCCAAGTGGCTTCATCCTAAGGTGCGATAACGCTATCCCCCACGGCCGCGGATTGGGATCTTCCGCCGCGGCGATTGTTGGTGGGCTGGCCCTCGCACGCGCGTTGGTGGTCGAGGGCGACACCTTGTTGCCTGACTCAATGTTGCTGCAGATTGCCAAGTCAATGGAGTCGCATCCGGATAATATTTCGGCAGCTCTTTATGGAGGCTTGACATTTGCTTGGACTGATGAGTCCGGTGTGGCCGGTCATATTCGCCTGGACCTGCATCCTGCTATCCGCCCGGTAATTGCGGTACCGGAATCGGGCTTGCCCACCGCAGATGCTAGAGCGACTTTGCCGCTCGAAGTCGCTTTTGACGATGCGGCCTTTAATGTCGCACGCTCCGCATTGCTGCTACATGCGCTGACCGCCGAGCCGGACCACTTGATGGAGGCCACTACCGATCGTCTCCACCAAAACTGTCGCCGACCGATGTATGGGCCGTCCTTGGATCTGGTCGGGGCACTAAGGGACAACGGGGTGCCGGCGGTGATCTCCGGTGCCGGCCCGAGTGTGCTGGCGCTGGCGTCGGTGCCAAATATGGATCTGGTGGCGGTGCTGGCAGGGGCCAACTGGCAGGTGCGCCCGGTCCAGGTCGCTGGGCACGGGGTGCGGACCGTGCCGATCGGGGCTTGACCCCCTAATTACGGTATTCCTCCGGGTATGTGTTAGGGTGTGGTTGTTCCGCTGATGTCGGCCAAGTTACAGCCAAGTTGCCGTACTTCTCCAAGTGACAAATTCGAAGCCCTTTTCGGGTATTTATTTCCGATGGAACCTCGGATGGTCACGAACACATCTTGCCGGAGCTCCCAACGAATAAAGGAAATGTGTGACCGATACAACGTCCGCCGCGAAATCAGCCAATGGCAGCGGCAGTGACCTATCAACAATGTTGCTTCCCGAACTGAAGCAGGTGGCCGCCAAATTAGGCATCACCGGCTCGGGCGCTATGCGTAAGGGTGATCTAGTAGCAGCGATAAGTGAAAAACATACGCGGGCCAAGGCGCCAGACCAGCCGGGCGCGCCAATCGCGGCGCCGGCAACCGAGGACACCGCTGCGCGCACCGATGACCGCGATAATCGAGATAACCGTAATGGCGGTGATCGCAATAATCGCGGCTTCAATAACAACCGTAATGGCGGTGGTGATCGCGATAATCGTGGGTTCAATAACAACCGTAGTGGCGGGGGGGACCGCGATAATCGTGGCGGCAATGACGGCAGCCGCCGCCGTGGCCGTTCGCGGGATCGCGGCCCCCGTCGTGAGGGTGGATTCAACGAGGCCGAGATTGAGATTTCGCCAGATGACATCCTGACTCCGGTCGCAGGCATTCTTGATGTGCTGGATAACTACGCATTTGTACGCACCAGTGGCTACATGCCGGGTCCGAATGACGTTTATGTGTCGTTGTCACTCGTCCGCAAGCATGGCCTGCGCAAGGGTGATGCGATCACCGGCCTGGTAAGGCAGCCACCCGATGGCGAGCGCCGGGAGAAATTCAATCCACTTGTGCGCATCGAGACTGTCAACGGTGGCGATCTTGAATCTGCACGCAATCGGCCAGAGTTCGCAAAGCTGACACCCCTTTACCCGCAAGATCGTCTGCGCCTGGAAAATGATCCGATAAATTTGACGACCCGGGTGATTGACCTAGTGGCACCGATCGGAAAGGGCCAGCGTGGCTTGATCGTCTCCCCGCCAAAAGCGGGTAAGACTATGGTGCTACAAGCTATTGCAAACGCGATCACCGCGAATAACCCAGAAGTACACCTCATGGTCGTCCTAGTGGACGAGCGCCCAGAAGAAGTAACCGATATGCAGCGTTCGGTCAAGGGCGAGGTAATCGCCTCAACATTTGATCGACCGGCCGAAGATCACACGATCATCGCTGAACTGTCAATTGAGCGCGCCAAGAGATTGGTCGAACTCGGCCACGATGTGGTAGTGCTACTTGATTCGATGACCCGTTTGGGCCGTGCCTACAACTTGGCGGCACCGGCATCGGGCCGGATCCTGTCCGGTGGCGTCGACTCAACGGCGCTATATCCCCCCAAGAAGTTCTTCGGTGCCGCCCGCAATATCGAAGGCGGTGGCTCCCTAACCATCTTGGCAACGGCGCTGGTAGAAACCGGGTCCCGAATGGACGAGGTAATTTTCGAGGAGTTCAAAGGCACCGGCAATATGGAACTCAAGCTGGATCGCCGCCTAGCCGATAAGCGGGTCTTCCCGGCGGTGGACGTTGACTCGTCCGGTACCCGCAAGGAAGAACTGCTCATGAGCTCCGAGGAATTAAAGATCGTCTGGAAACTGCGTCGGGTGCTCCATGCACTGGACCAGCAGCAGGCAATAGAGCTCCTGCTCACCAAATTGCGGGACACGAAAACCAATACCGAGTTCTTGATGCAGATTCAAAAGACCACGGCATCGGGCAATGGCGAGGATGACTAATAGGCAGGCGACTAAGGCCCAAAAAGGTCGATTTCACGCTGGTGGGCTGAGGGTGCAATAATAAGTGCGTTCCGGTTCACGGTCCCGATCACTCCGATCGGGCAGCCGACCCGGGGCTGAGGCAAGGAGTCAGTCGTGAAAGCCGATATTCATCCGGCATATGCCGAAACTACGGTGACCTGTACCTGTGGTAGTAGCTTCACCACCCGCAGCACCGCGAAGAACGGCAGTATCCACGCCGATGTCTGCTCGCAGTGCCACCCGTTCTACACCGGTAAGCAGAAGATTCTTGATACCGGTGGCCGGGTCGCTAAGTTTGAAACGCGTTACGGTAAGGCGGCGGATCAATCCGCTGATAAGTAGCTTGTGATCCCGGGCGCCGGCCCGGGATCGACCGCGTGTCTCCCCCGTCATGCGGTCGGTCCCTGACCGGCGCCCGGGATCGTTTTATCTTCTTTGGCTTGGCTAGGTAGGTGAAGTGCGGAAGGAGGATCGATGTTCGAGTCATGTGCTGAACTCAGTGCTGAGTACAGCGACCTAGAGCTCAAGCTTGCCGACCCCGCCGTGCACGCGGACCAGTCGGTGGCGCGGAGATTCGGCCGCCGGTACGCGCAATTACGCCCGATCATCACCGCTTACCGCGAATGGGTGACCTTGGCCGATGATGTAGTTGCCGCTACCGAACTCGCTGACGCGGATCAATCATTTGCCGATGAGTTGCTCGATCTAGTTGATCGCGAAAAGGCAGCGGCCGAGCGGCTGACCCGATTGTTGTTACCTAGAGACCCGCTTGATGACAAGGATGTCATCTTGGAGGTAAAAGCGGGGGAGGGCGGCGAAGAGTCGGCACTTTTTGCCGCTGATCTGCTGCGCATGTACATGCGCTATGCCGAACGTCGTGGTTGGACCACCCAAATTATCGATGCGGTTGAGTCCGATCTGGGCGGATATAAAGATGTTGCGCTGGCGGTCAAGGCACGTGGTAACCCGGAACCTGGTGCTGCCCCCTACGCCCGCCTCAAATACGAAGGTGGGGTCCACCGCGTGCAACGAGTGCCGGTGACAGAATCCCAAGGCCGCATCCATACCTCTGCTGCTGGCGTGCTGGTTTTCCCGGAAGCCGAGGATGTTGACATCGTGGTGGATCCGAATGATCTACGGATCGACGTTTTTAGATCCTCAGGCCCGGGCGGACAAAGTGTCAACACGACCGATTCCGCGGTGCGGATTACCCATATTCCAACCGGAGTGGTGGTCTCGTGCCAGAACGAGAAGAGCCAGTTGCAAAACAGGGAACAGGCGATGCGGATCCTGCGCGCGCGCCTGCTCGCGGCCGCTCAGGAGCAAGCGGCGCAGGATGCTTCGGATGCGCGCAAGCTCCAAGTGCGCACGGTTGACCGTAGTGAGCGCATTCGAACTTTTAACTTTCCCGAGAATCGACTAGCAGACCATCGTGTCGGGTACAAGTCCCATAACCTGGACCAAATCCTTGACGGTGATCTTGACGATGTAATCAACGCCTGCATGGAGGCTGATAACGCGGTGCGATTGGGTGACACCCCATCGTGAGCTGGGATGTTGCCCAGACCACCGGTGGCCGCGTCACGGTGCGTGACGTGCTCTTCGATGCGGAGCGGCGGCTAAGTACTGCCGCTGTGCCGTCGCCAAGTATCGACGCCGCTGAAATCGTCGCATTCGTACTTGGAGTGCGACGTAATCGAATGATCTTGCAGGATTTGGTTACTCCCGAACAGCGAGTGCGAGTCGAGCAACTATTGACCAAGCGCATTTCTAGAGTGCCGTTGCAGCACATTTTGGGCGTTGCCGCATTTCGTCACATTGAACTTCAAGTTGGACCAGGAGTTTTCATCCCGCGCCCAGAAACCGAACTCGTTGTCGAAGTCGGGATCCGTGAATTACGTGCACTACCGGCGCCCGAGCGAATCGCGGTTGATCTTTGTGCAGGAAGCGGGGCAATTGCACTCTCGATCGGCATCGAGGTAGATGGCTGTTTGGTTTACGCCGTCGAAGTCGATGACGAAGCGGTGTGTTGGACGCGGCGAAATCTGGCCGCGCAGGAGCGGGCGCTGACCGCGGCTGGCTCTAGCGTTGATGTGCTGCACGATGACGCAACTGTTGTTGCCGATGCTGGGCATGGGCTCGCGCGGTTGGTCGGCCAGGTAGCCGTGATCATTTCTAATCCGCCTTATATTCCGGCGCAAATGGTGCCGCGGGAGCCTGAAGTGCGCGATCATGAGCCCAAGGTGGCACTTTTTGCCGGCGCAGATGGCCTCGACGTAGTGCGAGGTGTCCTGCGCACCGCGGCAATATTACTTAAGCCCGGTGGGCTAGTGGTGATAGAGCACGCCGACGTCCAAGGAGCCGATGCGGGTCTTAGAGGGGTTGCCGGCTTAACCCGAAGTATGCTGGCGGACGAAGAACTGGCGCTGGTTGCCAATGTACCGGTCGGTCATGCGGTGTGGGATTCGGTCGTTGATCGCCAAGACCTAAATGGATTACCGCGGTTTACTATCGCGCGTCGAACTAACTAACAAAGGGGCTATTGATGCTGCGGCTGGCCTGCGGAACGAGCGGCGATCACCCCGATCGGGCGCGCGCACTGAGCGCGGCCACTTCAGCGGCGCGACGCGGTGACTTGATCTTGGTCCCGACCGAGAGCGTTTATGCCTTGGCGACGGACCCATTTAGCAACCGCGGGGTGGCAACTTTACGTAAGGCCAAAGGCCAGTCCAATCAGGTGCCGGTGCCGATCATGGTGCCGGGAATGGCGACCATGAGCGGGCTGGCGGTGCACGTGGGGTTGCCTGCGGCCCGAGCCCTCATGGGGAACTTCTGGCCTGGATTGTTGACGCTGCTCTTTGAACCCCAACCGACCTTGGCCTGGGAAATGCCGCGGGAGGCGCCGCTGGCGGCTCGGATGCCGCTACACCCCCTGCTACTGGAGCTGCTGCGGGCAACCGGTCCGCTGGCCGTTACCGGCGCTAATGTGGCCGGTATCGCCCCCGCCACCTCCGTTGACGATGCGGTAGCGCAATTTGGGGAGGCCATTGTTCTGGCCCTTGACGTGGGTGACCTAGGGGTGCTGCCAGCGGACCCCGGCACGTTCTCGGGCGGTATGAGCAGTACAGTGGTGGACCTGCGGGGCCCGGCCCCAGAACTAGTGCGGGCGGGGGCGGTCGCGATCAACGAACTTCGGGCGGTTTGCCCGGATTTAGTAGATGCGACCGCGGAAACGCTTCCGGGGTAGTTGAGGCGGCATTGCGTACAGTGGTTCCACCAACACTTAGGGAGTTCGATGACTAACACGCCATTTTGGGGTCCGGATTTCGACGCACTAGCCGCCGAGGATCCACAAATCGCTGGGGTGGTCCTAGCCGAGCTCGAACGCTTGCGCAGCGGCCTGCAACTAATCGCGAGTGAGAACTTCACCTCACCAGCCGTGCTTGCGGCCCTCGGGTCCACTCTCAGCAACAAGTACGCTGAGGGTTACCCGCGGCGCCGGTACTACGGCGGCTGCGCCGAAGTCGATGTGGCCGAGGAAATCGGGATCGCGCGGGCCAAGGAGCTATTTGGCGCCGACCACGCAAACCTTCAACCCCATAGTGGTGCCAGTGCCAATATCGCGGCTTATGGTGCTTTCGTAATGCCAGGCGAAACCGTGCTGGCTATGAGTTTACCGCACGGTGGTCACTTGACACATGGTTCCAAAGTCAATTTTTCGGGTAAGTGGTTCAACATCATTTCGTATGGAGTGCGCAAGGACACCGAGCTAATTGACTATGACGAGGTGCGTTCACTCGCCGTTGAGCACCGGCCCAAGATGATCATCTGTGGAGCTACGGCCTATTCGCGCCTAATAGATTTCGCCGCTTTTCGCGCTATCGCCGATGAAGTTGGGGCCATTTTGCTGGTTGACGCTGCCCATTTCATCGGGTTAGTCGCTGGTAAGGCCATCCCCAGCCCGGTGCCCTTCGCTGACGTGGTCACCTTCACCACCCACAAGGTGTTGCGCGGTCCGCGTGGCGGCATGATGTTGTGCAAAGCCGAGCATGCTGCGGCTATTGACAGGGCGGTCTTCCCGATGATGCAAGGGGGCCCGTTGATGCACGCGGTGGCGGCCAAAGCCGTCAGCCTAAGAGAGGCGGCCACTCCCGCGTACCAGCAGTACGCCAAGCAGGTCATCATTAACGCCCAAGCCCTTTGTGAAGGCCTAGCGGGTGAGGGTATGCGCCCGGTAAGTGGTGGCACCGATACCCATTTAGCCCTCATTGACCTACAAGCCCTTGGCGTAACCGGCGCCGAAGCTGAAGTCCGCTGCGATGCGGCTCGTATCACCCTGAACAAGAACTCAATCCCATACGATCCGCAGCAGCCATCGGTTGGCTCGGGTATTCGAGTTGGAACCCCTGCGGTCACTACGCAGGGGATGGATGTGAGCAATATGAAAGAGATTGCCACTTTGATCGGTCGCGCGATGCGCGAACCCAATTCCGCCACGGAAGTTGCAGCCGACGTCCTTGATTTAGTGACAAGGTACCCGGCCTACCCGGGGGTTTGACCGAAAGAGGGTTGACCGAAAGGAGGGGCGGTGCGCGAATACCTGCTGTGCTTACTCGCCGCGGCCGCGGTCACCTATTTGGCCACTCCACTTGTTGAGCGGTTCGCGATCCGCTTCGGTTTTATCGCGGAGGTGCGAGATCGGGATGTGCACGCTGAGTCCACCCCGCGTCTAGGTGGCATCGCGATGATGCTGGGCCTATTGACCGGCCTCCTACTCGCGAGCAAGTTGCCCATGATGGGTTCGGTTTTTGAAACCGGCAGTGCGCCACTGGCTCTGCTCTCAGGGGTAGCGATCATTGTTTTACTGGGCATAGTCGATGATCAATGGGGGCTGGACGCACCAATCAAATTGGCCGGACAGGTGTTGGCCGCAGGGGTGATGGCATTTCAAGGTATTGCGGTCATTTGGCTGCCGATCGGCGGCACTTTCGTCCTGGATCCCCTAACTAGTGTGCTCTTTACGGTCCTGATCGTCTTGGTAAGTATTAACGCCATTAACTTCATCGATGGACTAGACGGACTAGCTGCTGGCATTGTGGCGGTGGCTGCTGGAGCATTCTTTGCCTATTCCTACCTGCTCTCGGTGGAACTCGGGGTCGAGCGGGCGACTTTGGCCACCTTGGTATCGGTACTTCTTGTCGGTATGTGCATTGGATTCTTGCCCCACAATGTTTTTCGGGCGCGCATCTTCATGGGCGATACCGGCTCAATGATGCTGGGCTTATTGCTGGCAGCCAGCACGATCACCTTGTCCGGACAGGTCGATCCAAGCTCACTTGCGGGCCCGACCATCATCCCCACCTTGCTGCCCATCTTGCTGCCCATCGCGGTGCTAGCGGTGCCCCTCGTTGATCTGCTGTTGGCGGTGGTGCGCCGAACCCGCGCGGGACGTAACCCCTTCGCACCCGACAAGGAGCACCTGCATCATCGGCTACTGGAGATGGGCCACTCCCAGACCCGTGCGGTCTTGATCATGTATTCCTGGACCGCGCTAGTTGCCGGTGCCGCGGTGGCCATGGCCTTCTTGCCGCTGCCGTATGCGGTTGGTGGATTCGTGGTTGGCCTTTGCCTATTGATCTTCGTGGTACGCCGCCCGCCTAAGGCTCCGGTGGCACAGGTCCGGTACCTGCGCAGCGGCACCCGCGGCTAGCCGCCGAGGTAGGCCACCCCGCCAAGTTAAACCACAGAACCCGTGATACCTTTTCGTCCGCGGTCAGCAAGGAGTTAGTTCGGACTGCCACAATTGCAGGAGGATCATTGTCGGCGCCAGGTGATGAGACGCCTTTTGTACTACCGTCCGTGATTTTTAAACCGGCACGGCTCGCCATATTCTGCATCGCAATTGGTGGTGTGGCGATCGTGCTGGCGGCGCTGGCTGGCGCGGTCATGTTTGGCGTTTTCTTTGCCATCGGCATGGCTTTGGGCCTGCTCAATGCGCAGGTGGTGAGTTGGTCGGTGGCCACGATCACCGCGAAGGATCACCCACTCAAGCGCGGGATGGCGCTGAACTCAGCGACTCGACTCCTGGTGATCACGATTATCGCGCTCGTCCTTGCTTTCGTATTTCGACCCTTTGGGTTCGGTGTGCTATTTGGAATAGCGCTGTTTCAGGTGGTCTTGGTGCTGAGCACCGTCATCCCGGTCTGGCGAAAGATTCGCAAAGGTGATCCGGACGACGCCCTAACGCCGGACCCAACCGAAGTGGCGAGCCAGTCCGTGAGCGCAGAGCCTGAGGCTAGGACGTAGTGGGGATGGTGAACGCGACGTTGCCCGTGAGTTCGATTGAGGTTGGTCACCACACTACGGCCACGTGGCTGGGAATGACCGTGAACACAGACACGATCTACGCGACCGCATTAGCAGCGGCCGTCACCCTAGTCCTAGCCTTCATTCTGCGCGCCAAGGTCACCTCTACCGGTGTGCCTAGTGGTGTGCAGTTGTTCTGGGAAGCCGTAACCGTTCAAATGCGAGGGCAGGTCCAGTCATCAATGGGTCTGTCACTTGCACCATTCGTGCTGCCCCTCGTGGTAAGCCTATTCGTGTTCATCCTGGTAGCGAATTGGATATCGGTGCTGCCAGTGCAGTACACGTCGGCTGATGGAGCTACGCTGGAGTTACTAAAACCTCCGGCATCCGATATCAACTTTGTACTGGCGCTCGCACTTTTAGTTTTCATTTGCTACCACACGGCGGGTTTTCGGCGTAGCGGCATCATTGGCTACCCGATAAAGGTCGCCAAAGGCCATGTTGCATTTCTGGCGCCGATCAACCTCGTTGAGGAGATTGCTAAACCTATCTCGTTGTCGCTGCGACTATTCGGCAATATATTCGCCGGTGTCATCATGGTGGGTCTGATCGCCTTGCTCCCCACCTACATCATGTGGGCTCCCAACGCACTATGGAAAACGTTCGATCTCTTCGTGGGACTGATTCAAGCATTCATCTTCGCGCTGCTAACTATTCTGTATTTCAGCCAGGCCACGGAGACACAAGATGCGCATCATTAGAATAAGGACACTCTTGACGGAGCATTACAGTCCAGCCAAATTGACAGCAAACCGACAATCAATCAAGGAGGAAAAGTAATGGCAGACCCAATAATCGTGGCCGGGGCACTAATCGGCGGTGGCCTAATTTTAGGGGGCGGTGCCATCGGTGCAGGAATCGGCGACGGTATCGCTGGTAATGCGCTTATCTCCGGCATCGCTCGTCAGCCTGAGGCACAGGGTCGCTTGTTCACGCCGTTCTTCATCACGGTCGGCTTGGTTGAAGCGGCCTACTTCATTAACCTTGCGTTCATGGCGCTGTTCGTGTTCGCCACACCAGGGGCTTCCTGAGTCGCAATGGCTGCAGCAGTGGTTTCTGGTGTGATCGTTGTAGCGAGCGAGGCGGAAGCTGGTAGCAGCAACTTCTTGATCCCCAACGGTACCTTCTTCTTCGTCTTGGCTATTTTTCTGATTGTCTTCGGTGTGATAGCCAAGTTCGTGGTGGCGCCAGTCCAGAAAGTTCTGGAGGAGCGCGACCGCTTGGTGGCGCAGACCGCCTTGGACAACCGGCGGGCCGCGGAGGAAGATGCCGCCGCCGAGGCTGGGTTCAAGCAGGAACTTTTGTCGGCCCGATCCCAAGCAGGTGGCCTTCGAGACCAAGCTAGGTCGCAGGGGCGTGCAGTTGCCGACGATCTGCGCGCGGAGGCGACCGGCGAAGTCTCGGACAAGTTGCGGGAGGCGAGTGAGGATCTAAAAGTTCAAGGCGAGTCCCTCGCTCCAAGTCTTGACGCCTCACTGGATAACTTGTCGATGGCACTGGCTAACCGGATCCTCGGGTTGGACGCGGACACCGCATCGGCAGCGACCGTTGAACGTAGAAAGTAGGCGCTGATGGCCACGTTCATCGGGCAACTAATCGGTTTCGCTGTGATTGTGTTGATCATAATGAAGTACGTAGTTCCGCCGGTGCGCAAGTTGATGGTCGAACGTCGGGCCGCGGTGGGTGCTGAGCTCGAAGAGAGCGCCAAGGCCGCACAGCGGGTTGTCGATGCCGACCTCTTTCGCGCACAGCGACTCGAGGAGGGACGCTTAGAAGCTAGTCATATCATCGACGAGGCCGCCGTTGATTCGGTGCGCATTGGTGAGCAAATGCGCATCCAAGGTGGCGTCGAGGCCGAGCGCATTAAGGTGCAAGGTGACCAGCAGCTTCTACTGCTGCGGACGCAGCTAATTCGCGAGCTGCGCGGTGAGCTCGGCGCGCAGGCTTTGAGCCGGGCAGCAGAAATCGTCACGGAGTACGCAGCCGACCCACTCGGACAATCTGCCACGGTTGACAGGTTCCTCGACGAGCTCGAGTCGATGGCGGCGGCGCGCCCGGCACCGCAGGCTAGGTCAACCGACCTTCGTCCCGCCAGTCGCGACGCGCAAGCAGCTGTGGTGACGCACTTCGATGCGCTAGGGGCACAGTTTTCCGTTGCCGAGCTCTCGCAATTGTCTGATGAGCTAGCCGCCGTGTATACCTTGTTGCTGCGCGAGCCGACTTTGGCTCGCTATCTCACTGAGACCGGTGGCAGCGCCGATGCCAAGAAGGCGTTGCTGGAGCAGTTACTCGCTAGCAAAGTGAGCCCCGGCACCCTTGAGATCCTAGGTAATGCGGTGGCGGCCCGCTGGTCAACAACAACTGATTTCGTTAACTGCGTAGAGTACGTTGCCCGACTGAGTTTGCTGGAGCGGGCCGAACGTGAGCAGCAGACCGACGAGGTGGCGGAGCAACTCTTCCGGTTCGGCCGCATGCTAGAAGAGCAACCGCAACTTACTTCCTTGCTGAGCGATTACCGCGAACCAGCATCCGGCCGGGTCGACCTTCTGCGCTCTGTTTTGAATGCCAAAAGCAGTGCCAATCCCACGACTTTGGCGCTCCTTGCCCAGACGGTCGAACTACTGCATGGTGAACGTGTCGATGAAGCCGTCCAGAACTTGGCTCGGCTTGCGGTCGGCCGCCGGGGTGAGATCGTCGCCGAGGTGAGCGCAGCGGCCGAACTAAGTGATGCGCAGCTTCAGCGCCTAACCGAGATTTTAGCCCGCATCTATCACCACCCCGTGTCCGTGAACCTCATCGTCGGCCCTAGGCTGCTGGGCGGCCTATCTGTGACAGTCGGGGACGAGGTCATTGAGGGAACGCTTTCGTCTCGGCTGGCCGCAGCCGCGATGAAACTGCCCAACTAGCGGTGCCGGTCAAGACAACTACTAGGACGAATAGGAAGACGAAGAACATGCCAGAGTTGACAATCTCCGCTCAAGATATTCAGGGCGCGATCGAGAATTATGTATCGAGTCTTGAGGTCGGCACGGGTCGTGAGGAAGTCGGGAGCGTGATCGATGCCGGCGACGGTATTGCCCACGTTGAAGGATTGCCGTCGGTCATGGCCCAAGAGTTGCTGGAGTTCTCCGGTGGCGTGATGGGGATGGCACTTAACCTCGATGAGCACCTCATCGGCGCGGTGATCCTCGGAGACTTCTCCAAGATCGAGGAGGGTCAGGCCGTCAAGGGGACCAAAGAGGTGCTATCGGTTCCGGTGGGCGATGGGTTCCTTGGGCGGGTAGTCAACCCATTGGGTGAGCCGATCGACGGGCGCGGGGAGATCGTGCCGGAAACCCGACGCCCCCTCGAGTTGCAGGCACCCTCGGTGGTCCAGCGCCAAGGTGTACACGAGCCACTCCAGACGGGCATCAAGGCCATCGATGCCATGACACCAATTGGGCGAGGTCAGCGCCAGCTCATCATTGGCGACCGTAAGACGGGCAAGACCGCTGTCTGTGTCGACACGATTCTTAATCAGCGCGCGAACTGGGAGACCGGGGATCCTTCGAAGCAGGTGCGCTGTGTTTATGTCGCAATCGGCCAGAAGGGCACGACCATCGCAAGTGTGCGCCGGGCGTTGGAAGAGGGCGGCGCAATGGAGTACACCACAATCGTTGCTTCTCCCGCATCTGATCCGGCCGGTTTCAAATACCTGGCCCCTTACACGGGTTCGGCCCTAGGTCAGCACTGGATGTATGCGGGCAAGCATGTGCTAATCGTCTTCGACGATCTAACCAAGCATGCTGAGGCATACCGGGCGATCTCGTTGCTGCTGCGCCGGCCGCCAGGTCGTGAGGCCTACCCCGGTGATGTGTTCTACCTGCATTCTCGTTTGCTAGAGCGTTGCGCGAAACTCTCTGATGAACTCGGTGCCGGGTCGATGACCGGTCTGCCGATTATCGAAACCAAGGCCAACGATATCTCAGCCTATATTCCTACCAACGTCATCTCGATCACCGACGGACAGTGTTTCTTGGAGACCGATCTCTTCAACCAAGGTGTCCGGCCAGCTATAAATGTGGGCGTCTCAGTGTCCCGCGTGGGCGGTGCAGCGCAAATTAAGGCGATGAAGGAAGTAGCCGGCTCGCTGCGGCTCGACCTGTCCCAGTACCGAGAGCTGGAGGCCTTCGCGGCATTTGCCTCCGATCTTGACGCGGTTTCCAAGGCACAGCTTGAACGCGGTGGTCGACTGGTGGAACTCTTAAAGCAGCAACAGTTCAGCCCCATGGCCGTTCAAGATCAGGTTGTGGCCATCTGGTTGGGAACAAGAGGACACCTGGATTCCGTCCCGGTAGCCGATGTCGCCCGCTTCGAATCAGAGTTCATTGAGCACCTGCAGGTTTCGCGAGCCGGAATCTTCGCCAACATCAAAGACACTTTAAAACTTAGCGAGGAGACCGAAGAGCAACTCGTGGCTGCCGTAGTCGACTTCAAAAAAGGCTTTGCTACTTCTGACGGGAGTTCTGTCATACCTGAAGCCCACATCGAGGCCTTGGCTGAAGGCGATGTCGAGAAGGAGTCCGTCCAGGTGCGCAAGCCGGCCCCGAAGAAGAAGTAATGGCCGCGACATTACGCGAACTTCGCGGACGAATTCGTTCAGCGGAGTCGATCAAAAAAATCACCAAGGCCCAAGAGCTCATCGCCACATCGAGGATAGCCAAGGCTCAGGCCCGGGTCCAAGCAGCCCGTCCGTACGCGATCGAAATTACCAACATGTTGTCAGATCTTGCAACCGAATCTGCCCTTGATCATCCGTTGTTGGTGCCCAGGGCCCACCCCAAGCGCGCCGGGGTGCTGGTGGTGACATCGGATCGGGGCCTTTGCGGTGGTTACAACGCAAATGTGTTGCGTCTCGCGGAAGAGTTGATATCGCTACTTCGCCAGGAGGGCAAGACTCCGGTCATTTACGTGATCGGACGTAAAGCTCTAAGTTATTTTAGTTTCCGCAATTGGGTCATCACCAGTTCCTGGGTGGGGATCTCCGAAAGGCCGACCTATGAGAACGCCCAGGAGATCGCCGACTCATTGGTTGCGGCTTTCCTCGCGGGGGCCGACGACGAAGGCGACGAACCAGGTGCGGATGGCATCTTGGGGGTGGATGAGCTGCATCTCATTTCTACCGAGTTCCGGTCAATGCTGTCCCAAAACGCGGAGGCTCGACGGATAGCGCCGATGGAAGTTGAGTACGTTGAGGGAGACCACGGCCCGGCGACCTTGTTCTCCTTCGAGCCGGATGCCAGCTTGCTCTTTGAATCACTGTTGCCAAGATATGTGGCTACCCGAATCTTCTCAGCACTGCTCGAATCGGCCGCCTCAGAATCAGCATCCCGACGCCGTGCAATGAAGGCGGCCACCGACAACGCGGATGATCTCATCAAGGCGCTAACTTTGATGTCCAACCGCGAACGTCAGGCTCAGATTACCCAAGAAATAAGCGAAATCGTCGGCGGGGCGAACGCCCTAGCCGATGCCGTCCGATAGAACACGAAGGAAGCGAAGAGGAACATGACCGTCACCCAAGAGACCGACAGCACTTTCAGCAGCACCCTCGAGACGGCAGGCCGCGTGGTTCGCGTTACCGGTCCCGTGGTTGACGTGGAGTTTCCTCGCGGCTGCGTACCCGAACTGTTCAATGCACTACGTGTGGAGATCACCTACCGTGCAATGGCAAAGACGGTCACCCTAGAGGTTGCGCAGCACCTCGGCGACAGCCTCGTGCGCACGATCTCGATGCAGCCCACGGACGGTCTGGTGCGTGGTGCCGAGGTGATCGACACTGGTGGTCCCATCACGGTGCCGGTAGGTGATGGTGTCAAGGGATATGTGTGGAATTCGCTGGGGCAATGCCTAGACGAACCTGGCTACGGTGCAGATTTCGAGCGGTGGCCGATCCATCGTCCACCGCCCTCCTTCGACGAGCTCGAGCCGCGCACTGAGATGCTCGAGACCGGCTTAAAGGTTGTTGACCTGCTCACCCCCTATGTCCGTGGTGGGAAAATCGCTCTGTTCGGCGGTGCGGGAGTTGGTAAGACGGTGCTCATCCAAGAGATGATCAACCGCATCGCACGTAACTTCGGTGGCACCTCGGTGTTCGCCGGGGTGGGAGAACGCACCCGCGAAGGAAATGACCTATGGGTGGAGTTAAAGGACGCGAATGTCCTCAAGGACACCGCATTGGTCTTCGGCCAGATGGATGAACCGCCGGGCACCCGTATGCGGGTGGCGCTTTCGGCCCTGACCATGGCTGAGTACTTCCGCGACGTTCAAAAGCAAGATGTGCTGCTCTTCATCGACAATATATTCAGGTTCACCCAAGCGGGGTCTGAGGTTTCCACCCTCTTGGGCCGAATGCCATCGGCGGTGGGCTACCAGCCGACTTTGGCGGATGAAATGGGTCAGCTACAGGAGCGGATCACGTCCGTCCGCGGTCGGTCCATTACCTCAATGCAGGCCGTTTATGTACCCGCCGATGACTACACGGACCCGGCACCTGCCACCACCTTCGCCCACCTCGACGCCACCACGGAACTCTCCCGCAAAGTGTTCTCCAAGGGCATCTTCCCAGCGGTGGATCCATTGGCGTCGAGTTCGACGATTTTGGACCCGGCCATCGTGGGGGAGGAGCACTACCGCGTTGCCCAGGAAGTAATTCGGATCTTGCAGCGGTACAAGGACCTGCAGGACATCATTGCGATTCTCGGTATCGATGAGTTGTCCGAGGAGGACAAGCAGTTGGTCAACAGGGCTCGACGTATTGAGCGCTTCCTCAGCCAGAACATGATGGCGGCTGAGCAGTTCACCGGCCAGCCTGGTTCCACCGTGCCACTCAAAGAAAATATCGAGGCATTCGGCAGGATTTGCAAAGGAGATTTCGACCATGTTCCGGAACAAGCGTTCTTCCTGATCGGTGGCCTAGATGACTTAGCGAAGAAGGCCGCAAGTTACGGCGTCACTTTGTGATGCGAACATGGCTGCGTCGAAGGGTGTGGTGAGATGGCCGACTTGGATGTAACAATTGTCGCTGTCGAACGCAAAATTTGGTCGGGTAAGGCGACTTTCCTCTTTACCCGCACTACCTCTGGTGATATCGGAATCCTGCCTCGCCATATTCCGCTGGTAGCCCGACTCGTCGACGATGCCATGGTCCGGGTGGAGCGAGAAGGTGAGGATGACTTGCGCATCGCGGTTGACGGCGGCTACCTATCTGTTACCGAAGCAGGTGTAACCATCTTGGCGGAGTCGGCGGAATTTGAATCAGAGATCGACGCGGACTCCGCTAGGACCGATGCGTCCTCCGATGATTTGCGTAGAGCCGCTCGCGGTCGGGCCAGATTGCGAGCACTCGGCCAGCTCGATTGAAAACCATTTTACTCATCGATTAGCACCAGGTTGCCACAGTACATCGCCGCCGGCTTGCTTATTGGCAAAGCGGGCGAGAATGAAAAGTAGATCACTGAGTCTATTGACATAGGTTGCGGTTAGTTGGTTCATGCCGCCGTGATAAGTATCTAAGGCGGCCCAAATCGAGCGTTCGGCACGCCTCGTCACGGTTCGCGCCACATGTAATTGTGCGGCAGCGCTGGTGCCGCCGGGCAGGATGAACGAACGCAGCGGTTCGAGTTGGTCGTTGTATTGGTCACAGGCTTGCTCCAGATAGTCGATATAAGCCGAGGTGACGCGCAGTGGCTCGTGCGCCGGGTTGTCGACAACGGGAGTGCAAAGATCAGCTCCTACATCAAAAAGGTCATTTTGGATGCGCAGGAGCAGTGTGCGAACCTCCGCGGGGATGTCGGTGGCGGCCAGTACTACCCCGATGGTGCAGTTGGCTTCGTCGACATCGGCATAGGCCTTAAGGCGTGGGTCGTTCTTGCCGGTGCGACTCATATCGCCCAGTGAGGTGGTGCCGTCATCACCGGTGCGCGTATAGATTTTGGTCAGATTAACCATGGGGGCTCCCTTGTTTAATCAAATCCTATGACACCTTTGGGGCTTGCGCGCGTGTGATGCGTACGATGACTGCGTGGAGGTTTTGAGTATCGTGGGCGGCCAGCGCCTGCACGGCACGGTTCGGGTAACCGGCGCGAAGAACTCCGTCCTCAAACTCATGGCGGCCGCACTATTGGCCCACGGCACTACCACCTTGACCGAGGTCCCCGAGATCTTGGACGTCGAGATCATGGCCGAGTTGCTCCGCCGCCTTGGGTGTGAGGTTGAACACGATGGCCCCGGTCGCCTGGTGCGCATTACGGTCCCAGAAGTCTTGGCCCACCGGGCCGACTATGACCTAGTGCGTCGAATGCGAGCATCCATTTGCGTGCTGGGCCCGTTATTGGCTCGATGCGGCGCGGCCGAAGTGGCGCTGCCAGGTGGTGACAACATCGGCTCACGAGGGCTAGATATGCACATAGCAGGCTTGCAGAAGTTGGGGGCTGAAGTCACCAATGAGCACGGTTATTTGGTTGCCACGTGCCAGCAGCGGTTAACCGGCGGATCAATTTGGCTGGACTTCCCAAGTGTTGGTGCCACCGAGACATTGGTGATGGCAGCCGTCACCGCTGATGGGGTGACTGTTATTGACAATGTCGCCCGGGAGCCAGAGATCGTCGATATTTGCCTGATGCTGATCGACATGGGTGCCTTGATCGAGGGGGTCGGTACCTCAACTCTGAGAATCGAGGGTGTTGGTCACCTTGAACCAGTGGTGCACTGCACTGTCAGCGATCGAATCGTCGCGGGCACTTGGGCAGTTGCGGCGGCGATGACTCAGGGTGACATCACGGTGTTGAATTCGAACCCGGTGCATCTGCAAGTAGCCCTCGACAAACTACTTAGTGCGGGGGCCCAGATCAGCACCGTCGAGGATGGCTTCCGAGTAATAATGGAGGCCAGGCCGCTCGCAGTAGATGTCGTCACCTTGCCCTATCCGGGGTTTCCGACGGATCTGCAACCTCAGTTCATTGCACTTAACTCAATTGCCAGCGGTGCGGCTTTGGTGACCGAGAATCTATTCGAAGCTCGCTTTCGCTTTGTGCAAGAACTAGCCCGACTCGGAGCCGATGTTCGCACCGACGGCCACCATGCGCTCGTTCGTGGCCGCTTGCAGTTATCCGGCGCGCCGGTCGAGGCTACCGATATTCGCGCGGGTGCAGGTTTAGTGCTTGCCGGCTTGGTCGCAACCGGTTGCACCACGATTTATGGGGTTTCGCATATTGATCGTGGCTATGCCGACTTCGTACCGGCGCTAATCGCATTGGGCGCGCAAGTGGAGCGAATCGAAGCTGAGTCGCTATTTACCTGATGCGCGCTAATTCCCGTTTTGCATTTTCCACGTCTACCGGCCAGACCATTAACCTTGGGCCTTCGCTGGTTTGGGCGAGGTTCGCGCGTACCCCGGCCGCCTCGAGCCCCCGGCGCCAAATTTCACCTTCGATATAGGTGCTCGGCGTCGCGATGGCTACCAGCATCCCGTACTCGGCCGGCTTACCAGGACGTGCCGGGGCGGCGACCACGGAGGTACGACGGCCAAAAGCCCAGCGCAGAATCAAAACGAGCACCGCAAGGCCCAGCACGGCAAATATCGGGCCAAAGGCGTAGGAGTAGGCGTTCCAGGCGGGCATGGGCTAAGTCTCGGGCAGGCGGGAAGTTCCCGCGCGGTGACCTCGGGTTGGGGCCTCGCTACCCTTAGCGGGTGTCATCAGCAGCGGACCCACCCGGCCCCAAAGACAAACTCCGGCCCAGGGATAAGCCGTGGTTGATCCGGACTTATGCCGGCCACTCCTCGCCGCGCGAATCCAATGCCCTATACCGGCGAAACCTCGCCAAGGGGCAGACCGGGCTATCCGTCGCCTTTGATCTACCCACCCAGACCGGCTACGACCCCGATTCGCCGATGGCCCTGGGTGAGGTTGGCAAAGTAGGGGTGCCAATCGCGCACCTAGGCAATATGCGGACACTGCTCGAGGCCATCCCACTAGACAAAATGAATACCTCGATGACGATCAACGCCACGGCAATGTGGATGCTGGCTTTGTATGTAGTGGCCGCTGAGGATGCTGGGATCCCCGCTTACCAATTGCAGGGTACTACCCAAAACGACATCATCAAGGAGTATCTCTCGCGCGGCACCTATATCTTTCCGCCCGAGCCCTCACTGCGTTTGATCACCGACATGGTTACGTACACGGTGCAGCACATTCCGAAATGGAATCCAATAAATATCTGCAGCTATCACTTACAAGAGGCAGGCGCCACTCCGGTGCAGGAGATAGCCTACGCAATGAGCACTGCCATTGCTGTGCTTGACGCGGTCCGCGACAGCGGGCAGGTGGCTCCGGCTGACTTCGGCGATGTTGTTGCGCGCATGTCTTTCTTTGTTAATGCTGGGATTCGCTTTGTCGAGGAAATGTGCAAGATGCGGGCTTTCGCAAGGATGTGGGATCACATTACCTTGACCAGGTACGGCGTTCAAGACCCGGAGCAGCGCAGGTTCAGGTACGGGGTGCAAGTTAATTCACTCGGCCTGACCGAGGCGCAACCGGAGAACAACGTGCAGCGAATAGTTCTTGAGATGCTGGCCGTCACGTTGTCGAAAGATGCTCGGGCCCGGGCCATTCAATTACCAACGTGGAATGAGGCTCTGGGCTTGCCCCGGCCGTGGGATCAGCAGTGGTCACTACGCATTCAACAGGTTCTAGCATTTGAGAGTGATCTTCTGGAGTACGGGGACCTCTTCACCGGATCGGTAGTCGTTGAAGGGCTGGTCGACGAGATGATTGCCAACGCCACCACTGAGTTGGATTACGTGCTCGATCTGGGCGGCGCGGTCGCGGCGGTCCAGAGCGGTTACATGAAGCAGCAGATGGTGCAGGCTCACTCCGAGCGTCGCGCGCGCATTGAATCTGGTGCCCAGATCGTTGTTGGCGTTAATGCCTTCCAGGAAAGCGAAGCCAACCCTTTACTTGCCGATCTTGATGCCGCCGTGCTCGTCGTAGATCCCGAGGTTGAGGCTCAGGCAATCGCAGACCTGCAATTATGGCGAGCCGGGCGTGATGAAGCCAAGGTAATGACGGCTCTAGCCAAACTTCAGGAGCAGGCTCAAACTGAAGCGAACTTAATGGCGGCGACCATCGAGTGTGTTCGGTCCGGGGTCACCACCGGCGAGTGGACTTCCACCCTTCGTGAAGTGTTTGGTGAATACCGTGCCCCAACAGGTATCGGTGGCGTGGTCGGAGCATCCAGCTCTGATTTGGATGAGGTACGCCGCGCGGTGGCAATGACTTCGCAGGAATGCGGTTCCCCACTTCGCTTGCTGGTCGGGAAGCCGGGCTTGGACGGGCACTCAAATGGCGCTGAGCAGATCGCGGTCCGGGCCCGGGATGCGGGATTCGAGGTCATCTACCAGGGCATCCGGTTGACCCCGGAGCAGATAGTTGCGGCGGCGGTGGCCGAGGATGTTGATGTAGTGGGCTTATCCATCCTCTCCGGTTCCCACCGCGCCCTGGTGCCGGCAGTTGTTGAGGGGCTGCGTGCCCGCGGCCTATCGGACGTGCCGGTGGTGGTCGGTGGCATCATTCCGGATGCTGACGCCACCTGGTTACGCGAGCGTGGAGTCGCTGCGGTGTTTACCCCAAAGGATTACGACGCGACCGTTATCATGCGAAATATTGTTGACACGGTGCGTGCGGCAAAATCGCTGTCACCGTTACCCAGTCCGTGCGCATAGTTATTGCCCGTTGCACCGTCAACTATGTCGGTCGCTTGCGGGCGCACCTGCCGGAGGCGGATCGGGTGATCATGGTAAAGGGTGATGGCTCGGTCCTGATTCACTCCGAGGGCGGCTCATACAAGCCGCTGAACTGGATGAGCCCGCCATGCACCACCCGGATTGAACCGGGGGTTGGTGCGGGTAATACCGACAGCGTCTGGGTGGTCGAGAACAAGGCCGGTGAGCAATTGCAGATCACCGTCCACGAAATCTTCTTGGACACCGAGTATGACCTCGGAGTTGATCCTGGCTTGCAAAAGGCCGGGGTTGAAGCCCAGCTGCAGGCCCTGCTGGCAACCCATGTGGGAGTACTGGGACCCGATTGGACCTTGATCCGCCGGGAGTACCCCACGGCCATCGGGCCGGTGGATTTACTTTGTCGAGATGGCGCTGGGGTCACGGTGGCGGTCGAGATCAAGCGGCGCGGTGATATTGACGGGGTCGAGCAATTGACCCGGTATTTAACCTTGTTAAACCGCGATCCACTCCTGGCTCCCGTGCATGGGGTTTTTGCCGCCCAGGAGATCAAACCGCAGGCCCGGACGCTGGCTCAGGACCGCGGGATCAGGTGTGTGGTCTTGGATTATGAAGGCCTTTTGGCCACCGCAGATCCAAGTCTTCGACTGTTCTGATCAACTGACACAATCCACCCATGAGCGATTCCTTGACCCCTGCTACGCCTGGTGTCGGCACCCGGGTCGGAGTTATCGGTATGGGCACCATGGGTGCGGGTATCGCCGAGGTCGTGGCCCGCAGCGGGTCGCGAGTTTGGGCTGTTGAGGCCAGCGACGCCGATCTTGAGCGTGGGGTTAACACCATCGAAGGCTCAACTAGCCGGGCCGTCGCCAAGGGCAAGTTGTCCGAGGCGGAGCGCACCGCACTGCTATCCCGCATTACTTTCACCACGAACTTGGCTGATCTTTCCGATGTTGACTTAGTGATTGAAGCAGTGCCCGAGAGCATGGAGATTAAGAGCGCAATATTCGCGGCCCTTGATGCGATCACTCCGGCTCACACTATTTTGGCCAGTAACACTTCCTCGCTTTCGGTCACGGAGATCTCAGTCGCCACCGGGCGCCCGTCCCAGGTGGTGGGGTTGCATTTCTTCAATCCCGCACCGATTCAAGCATTTGTTGAGATCGTCCGGACCGTGGTTTCGTCACCTGAAGTTGTCGATGCGGTCGCCGAATTCGCCCGGGGGCTGGGCAAGGAGCCGGTTGTCGTTGGCGATAAGGCAGGCTTCATTGCAAATGCGCTGCTCTTCGGGTATCTAAATCATGCGGTAACTATGTATGAGCAGAAATACGCCACCCGCGAGGACATCGATGCCTCGATGCGCCTTGGTTGTGGCCTGCCGATGGGGCCGCTTGCGCTCCTTGATCTGATCGGCCTCGACACCGCCTATGAAATCCTCGACACGATGTACAAAGAAAGTCGTGATCGGTTGCATGCGCCGTCGCCGATCCTCAAGCAGATGGTCACCGCCGGGCTGCGCGGCCGTAAATCTGGCCGTGGCTTCTACACCTACGAGGCTCCGCACTCACCGGCGGTAGTTGTCGATGCACATACGCCAAACACATCCGGAGTAGCTGGCGCAACGCGGGCAGTTGGTTCCGTTGGGGTCATTGGCAGCGGCACGATGGCGACAGGTATCGCTGAAGTATTCGCCAAGGCTGGTCTGGATGTTATTTACATCGCACGGTCCGAGGAAAAGATCAAAGCCGTACGCGGGGCGATTGAAAAATCACTAGAGAAGGCGGTGCAGCGCGGCAAGCTCGACGAAACCGGGCGAGAGGCTGCGCTGTCCCACCTCACCGGGTCGACGAAGCTCGATGACTTAGAAAAAGTGGATCTAGTTGTCGAAGCGGTGGTCGAAGAGTTGTCCGTGAAGTTGGCACTCTTTGAAAACCTCGCGGAGATCTGCAAACCGGGGGCGATCTTGGCCACCACGACCTCCAGCTTGCCGGTGGTTGAAATGGCAGCTGCCAGCTCACGGCCGCAGGATGTCGTGGGGCTGCACTTCTTCAATCCTGCTGCGGTCATGAAGCTGGTAGAGATCGTTAGCACCGTTGCAACCGCCGACGACGTAATAGCGACCTCGCGTGAACTTTGCTTGCGGATCGGTAAGCACCCAGTTGTTTGTGCAGATCGCGCCGGATTCATCGTCAACGCACTTCTTTTCCCGTATCTCAATGATGCCATTCGCATGCTGGAGATGAACTACGCCGACGCCGATGACATAGATCTTGCGATGAAGCGCGGTTGTGGCTACCCGATGGGGCCTTTTGAACTACTCGACGTTGTTGGCCTTGATGTATCACTTGCTATCCAACAGACCCTCTATCGCGAATTTCGTGAGCGCGGATTTGCGCCGGCGCCGCGTTTGGAGCATCTGGTGACCGCTGGTTACCTTGGCCGTAAGACCGGACGCGGGTTCCGGGTCTACACCTAGTGTTGGTTAGTTGCCATGGGGCGCAAGCATCACCGTAAGCCGGGTGCATCTGGGGCCGAACGCGGGTCAGGTGGTCTGGGAGCAAGGCGTGTTGAGGACTTTGACGGTGAGGATTGGGTAGTGCAGTCCATCACCGGTTCGAGTTCCACTAAAACCTACCGGTGCCCTGGATGTGATCAAGAAATTCGCCCGGTCACCCCGCATGTTGTGGTCTACCCGGCCGATGGTCTTGGCGGAGTCGAGTCTCGGCGCCACTGGCACACCACCTGCTGGACTTCGCGCCATAACCGCGGGCCTCGCACCATGCGGTCATCAGGTGGGCCACGTTACTGAAATTACAGCCCCAAAGATGTTAGCCGATTCGGTGCTACCGGCACTTCGAATACCGCTAACGCTGACAACATCGGATGGACTAAGACTCGTTGGCGAACTGGCGCTACCCGAGCGCAATACGCCGGTGGCGTCGATCATCTGCGGCATCCGCTACCCACGCACGGCGGGATGATGGATAGGCACGTGCTACGCAAGATGTCTTGGCGACTGCCGGCGCTCGCCGATATCGCGGTGCTGCGATCTAACACCCGGGCCACCCCAGGTGGTTGTAACGCGGGCCAAGGGCCACTGGTAGCGGGTGAATTAGGTGCGGTTCCCGTGGGTGCGCCCGTTTTCGTCGTGAAACCGACCGATACTGCGGGTTTCACGAC
>JAQCEO010000057.1 GCA_027729805.1 Actinomycetota bacterium | reverse complement strand
TTGGTTTCTGGGTCACTTACACCGGCGAGGGCATCTAGGAATCTGCCAGCCGCGTCGGCAACAACTAGCTTGACCCCTGTCGCAGCCACGAAGTCACGTTCGACCTGTTCAGCTTCGCCTTTGCGGAGCAGGCCGTGGTCAACGAAAACACAAGTTAGTTGATCACCTACCGCACGCTGCACCAACGCGGCAGCAACCGCTGAGTCAACACCGCCGGATAGCCCGCAGATCACCCGAGCGCTGCCGACCTGCTCGCGAATAGCCGCCACTTGAACGTCGATGACATTTTGCATTGTCCAGGTTGGTGCAATTTCGGCAATGTCGTAGAGGAAGTGGGTGATTACTGATTGACCGTGCTCACTATGAAGGACCTCGGGATGAAACTGGACTCCAGCCATCCGGCGCTCTAGGTTTTCAAATGCCGCAACCGGGGCCCCCGCCGACACCGCACTGACCGTGAACCCGGCCGGGGCAACCGCCACCGAGTCGCCATGTGACATCCATACGTTTTGGGAATCAGGTAGGCCGGCGAAAAGTGCGCCAGGCTCGGTGACCTGAATTATCGTGCCCCCGAATTCGCGTAGCCCGGTCTTATCGACTTTGCCGCCCAGGGCCTGGGCCATCGCCTGGAAGCCGTAGCAGATCCCGAAGACCGGTATCCCAAGGCCTAGGATCGACTCATCGAAATGCGGTGCACCAGTTTCATAAACACTGGACGGTCCCCCGCTGAGCACAATTGCCGCTGGATTTCGGGCCGCCAACTCCGGGGCCGTAATGGTGTGTGAGACAACCTCAGAGTAGATATTTGCCTCGCGCACTCGACGGGCGATCAGCTGGGCATATTGCGCACCAAAGTCAACGACTAGGACTGTTGATTGCGCATCGGTCACTGCCGAAGCCTATGACCCAACAATCCGGTACCAGGACCCGAGCCACCTGCCCGCCGGCATAGTCAGCGCGCGAAGGCTCCGAGCAACAACAGTGCCCCCAGGATTACTAGATCCACGAGCACCGCGACCACCACGGTGCCAATAATCCAACGTTTAGCGGCCCTAGATCGCTTTCGGGCGCTCACCAAGTCACCTGCCCGCAAGGCCGCGGTGGTACGAAGGGCCTGGACGATGGCAATCACGCCAAAGGGTAGGAAGCCCAATGCCGCCACGGCGATGGCCCAACCTAGATGCCCGGACGGCAATTGCCCCGAGCCGGCGGTCTCGGGGTCAGCCTCTGGGTCGACTATTGGGTCAATGGTCATCGGCTGAACCCTATCCGGCGGGGATATTTCTCAATACCGCACGCGAACTCCCTAGGTTATTTGTAATCTGGGCTCAAACCAACTTCCTGGCGAAAGGAACCCTATGGCCCACATCACCGTAATCGTTGATGGCACTTCATATCAAGGCGAGGTGGAGCCACGCAAACTCCTCGTACATTGGCTTCGAGAAGATATCGGCCGGGTCGGTACCGTCGTTGGTTGCGATACCTCAAACTGCGGGGCCTGCACGGTGCTGCTAAACGGGCGCAGTGTCAAATCCTGCAGCGTCTTGGCAGTGCAAGCAGCTGGCTGCGAGGTGACAACAATCCAGGGGCTGGCGGATGGCAACGAGTGGCACCCGGTGCAAACCGCGTTCAAGGAGTGCCACGGCTTGCAATGCGGGTACTGCACACCGGGCATGGTGCTGGCCGCGGTGGATTTGCTATCGGAGAATCCAACACCGTCGGAAAGTGAAATCCGCGAAGGATTAGAAGGCAATCTTTGTCGCTGCACCGGCTACCACAACATCGTTAAATCAGTTGCATATGCCGCTGAGCTCATGTCCGCTGGCCCCACGAAAGGTGCGAAATGACCGCTGTACTTGAAACTGACACCGCATTCGGTAAGCCGATCCGGCGCAAGGAAGACGCGCGCCTACTGCATGGGCAAACCAATTGGGCCGACAATATCCAGTTACCTGGAACCGTGCACATGGCAATCCTGCGCAGCCCGATGGCACATGCAAAAATCACAAAACTCGATGTTTCCGGGGCGCTAAAGCAGCCGGGCGTTGTGGCCGCTTACGGAGCGAAAGAACTAGGTGATCTAAATGGTGGAGTGCCGTGCGTTTGGCCGGTGACCGATGACATCAAGATGCCCGCCTTCCCGGCGCTGGCAATCGACAAGGTCCGGCAAGTTGGTGACTGTGTCGCCGTGGTTCTTGGCACCAGTGTCGCAGCCGCCGTTGACGCACTCGACTCAATCGAAGTTTCTTATGAGCAACTACCTGCAGTTACCAACATGGAAGCAGCACTTGAAAGCGGCAGTGCGCTAGTCCATGACGAAATCGAGACCAATGCCTGCTACGTCTACAAGATGCCCTGTGGTGACTATGAAGCCTCGCGGGCAAAGGCCGATGTGGTAGTGGCTAAACGTTTCATCAATCAACGACTGATCCCGACATTTATGGAACCACGTTCGGTGGTTGCCGCGCCCATGGGCATGAGTGACGAAATCACCATCTGGTCATCGACCCAGATTCCGCACGTTCTGCGAGTCCTGCTCGCACTCGTAACCGGGATCCCGGAAAACAATCTTCGCGTAGTGGCGCCGGATGTTGGTGGTGGTTTCGGTGGCAAACTCCAGTGCTACCGGGAGGAGATCCTCGTCACCAACCTAGCTAAGAAGCTTGGTCGGCCGGTTAAGTGGACCGAGACCCGAAGCGAGAATATGGTCGCGACCCATCATGGCCGCGATCTTATTCAAGATATTGAAATCGCTGCCACCAAAGACGGCAAGATCCTGGGGCTTAAGGTCACACTGCTTGCCAATATGGGTGCCTATCTGCAGATCATCACTCCTGGGGTACCACTTCTTGGGATGTTCATGTACCCGGCGATCTACAAAATGGATTCATACGACTTCACCTGCACAGGCGTGTTCACCAACAAAACGCCGACCGACGCCTATCGCGGGGCCGGTCGGCCCGAAGCCACTTATGCGATAGAAAGAATTGTCGATGAGTTGGCGGCCGAGATCGGCATGGAACCCATGGAGTTGCGTAAGAAAAACTGGATCAAACATGACGAGTTCCCCTTCACCACGGTTGCCGGATTAACGTACGACACGGGCAACTACGAGGCCGCCACTGAAAAAGCCCTTGCGATGTTCGACTACGACGGGCTAAGGGCCGAGCAGGCACAGCGACGGGCGTCAGGTGACCAAGTGCAACTTGGTATCGGAATTTCAACTTACACCGAGATGTGCGGCCTCGCACCCTCCCGAACCCTTGGCGCACTTAAGTATGTCGCTGGTGGCTGGGAGCACTGCACGGTCCGCGCACTCCCAACAGGAAAGATCGAGGTCGTAACCGGAACTTCGCCCCACGGCCAAGGGCACGAGACGGCTTGGAGCCAAATTGCCAGCAGCATTCTTGGCGTTCCGGTTGAGGACATTGAGGTAATCCACGGCGACACCGGGCGCGCGCCTTACGGCATGGACACCTACGGTTCCAGATCACTTGCCGTGGGTGGGCAGGCAATAAAGGCCGCCAGCGAGCGGCTCGTCGAAAAAGCACGGGTAATTGCTGCGCACCAACTTGAGTGCAGTGCATCAGACTTGGAATTCATCAACGGTAGTTTCCAAGTAAAGGGCGACCCAAGCAAAACGCAGGCGCTGGGCGCTGTGGCCTTTGAGGCCTTCACCGCACACAATCTGCCGCCGGGCGTAGAACCGACGTTGCAGGGTGAAGCCACGATTGACCCTGGGGATTTCTCATATCCGCACGGCACCCACTTGGCAGCAATGGAGGTAGATACCGAGACCGGCCAGGTTAAGTTGCGTAAATACGTTTGCGTCGACGATGTGGGCCTGCAGGTGAACCCAATGATCGTTACCGGCCAAGTGCATGGTGGGGTTGCCCAAGGTATCGCACAGGCACTATTTGAGGGTGCCGAGTACGACGACGACGGTAACCTGCTGACCGCGAGCCTCGCCGATTATCTAATACCAAGTGCTGCGGACCTACCCTCGTTCGAAACCGGCTCTACCGTCACTCCTTCGACCACTCACCCGCTCGGGACTAAGGGCGTTGGCGAAGCCGGGACGATCGCGTCAACACCGGCAATTATCAATGGCATTGTGGACGCGCTAAGGCACCTTGGAGTAACAGAAGTGGCCATGCCCGCGTCACCGCAAACTGTGTGGCGAACAATTCAAGCTGCTAAGGGAGGCGCAAAATGATTCCCGTCGAATTCGATTACGTGAAGGTAACATCTATCGATCAAGCACTTGCCGCTTTGAAGTCAGGCGGTGAGGACGCCAAGGTAATTTCGGGTGGCCAATCACTCCTGCCAGTACTTAGGTTGCGAATGGCTGCGCCATCGGTTCTCGTCGACTGCGGAAGCATTGATGAGATGATCGGAGTTCGCGACGAGGGAGACTCGATCACCATTGGGGCGGCGACAACGCACCACGGCGTCATGAGCAACGCTTTAGTGCAAAAACATGCACTCTTGTTGGCGCAAGCAACTGCCACCGTCGCTGATCCGGCGATTCGACATCGGGGTACCACGGGGGGCGCCCTCGCCCATGCCGATCCGGCAGGTGACGTCCCGGCAGCGGCATTGGCACTTAATACTTCCTTCGTGATCGCTGGCCCAGGTGGTCGGCGAACTGTCGCGGCCAAGGACTTCTTCCTTGATTACTTCACCACCGCCGTTGGCCCAGATGAAATCTTGGTTAGTTTCAGTGTTCCCAAATGCGACTGGGGCAGCCACTACTCGAAATTTAGCCGAACCGCACAAGCCTGGGCGATTGTCGGAGTCGCAGCCGTTGTCAATGTCCAAGGCGGGGTTATCAAGGAGGCCCGCATCGGCCTTACCAACATGGCTCCGACCGCCGTCCGCGCCAGTACCGTGGAAGCAGCACTCGTTGGTGCATCATCGCCGGCCGACATCACCGCCGCGGCAATGCATGCGGCCGATGGCACGCGGGCAACAAGTGACCTCCATGCGCAGGCCGATTACCGGGAGCACCTAGCCCGGGTTATCACGGCGCGGGCGGTTCGGGCCGCCTCAGGTATTTAACCCGTCTGCCGCCCTTACCCATATCCGTCGTTAGAGCGCGGTAATGGGTAAGCGCAGGGCTGCTGGCGCGTGATCTGGCACTACCGGGTTCTTGGGCGCAACCGGTTGCACGCGCACATAAGGCTGACCCAGCTCCGGGCGTAAGTCCACCTCACCCTTGTTCGGCCAAAAAGCCATGGCCCGCTCGGCTTGCGCGGTTATGGTCAGCGACGGGTTGACACCTAGATTGGCGGTGATTGCCGCGCCGTCAACCACATGTAGCCCCGGGTGGCCGAAAGTTCGATGGTAGGCGTCAATCACCCCGTGATCTGCGTCCGCGCCGATTACACAGCCGCCAACAAAGTGCGCGGTCGTAGCGGCGTCGAAGTTCTCGAAAATGCTGCTGCCAGGAACCCCGCCAATTTTCGCAGCCACCCGCTTGACGACATCGTGGGCCACTGGCAGGTAGGTGGGTGCCGGATTAGACTCATCTTTCTTGGTGGTTAGGTGCCAACGGCCAAAACGGGATCGCTTTCCGACGATCGTCAAAGAGTTATCAACCGGTTGCATCACCAGCGAAATAACCGCACGCTCGCTCCACCGGCGCACATTAAGCAGTGACACCACATTACGCCGTTGCCGCACGAGTTCACCGGTCCAGGTTTTCCAGCGGGCTTTACCTAGTTGCGGGACGGTGATTACCGACTGCAACAGCCCCATTGAGTTCGAACCTTTGCCGTATCTAACTGGCTCCACGTGGGTATTTGCATCCGGGTACCAACTTGAGGTGATAGCCACCCCCTGCGTGTAGTCGCTCGACGGAGATCTCGCGATGGCGCCGAGAATCGATTCGGAGTTGGTTCGGGATAACCGGCCGAGTCGCTTCGATAGTCGCGGTAACTTGCCCGTATCACGCATTTGATGCAGTAGCTTTTGGGTGTTGTAGGTGCCGGCGGCCATGATCACGTGGGCTGCGCTGAAGGATCTCGTGCGCTTACCAAAATGCACGCCAGTGCGGACAGTGCTGACTTCGTAGCCGCCACCGGCACGCTCAGCAATCCCGGTCACGGTTGTGAGCGGGTGCACGCGCGCGCCGGCCAATTCGGCCAGCCCTAGGTAGTTCTTGGGCAATGTGTTCTTGGCACCATGCCGGCAACCCGTCATGCATTCACCGCATTCGATGCACCCGGTGCGATCTGGGCCCACACCCCCAAAGAAGGGATCCGGTTTCGTGACACCGTGTCCGGCGCCAAAATAAACACCGACCGGGGTGAGCCGAAAGGTATGACCGACCCCCATGTCATCGGCGACTGCCTTCATGACCAAGTCACTTGGAGTCATCGTCGGATTTTCGGTGACACCAAGCATTCGCGCCGCCTGGTCGTAGAACGGCGTCAACTCATCGGCCCAGTCGGTGATATCAACCCACTGCGGATCGGTGAAGTACTTCTTACCGGGCACGTACAACGTGTTCCCATAATTCAAACTGCCGCCACCAACACCTGCCCCGGCAAGTACCACCACATCCTTCAGCACATGTATGCGTTGGAGCCCGGTCAGACCCAGCTTCGGTGCCCACAAAAACCGCGAAAGCTGCCATGAGTTCTTGGGGTAGGTACTTTCATCAAAGCGGCGCCCGGCTTCAAGCACACCAACGCGGTAGCCCTTTTCGACTAATCGAAGTGCAGATACCGATCCGCCGAAACCGGATCCGATGATGATGACATCGAAGTCCATTTCGCTACCAGGCATCTGTGCTCCCCAATCCGTCGGCGTTACTTGAAGCCAAATTTCTTCATGGCCTCTAAGGCTGCCACGAGCGTGCCACCCCAGCGCTCATTTGACCACCCGAACGGGGCACCGAAGCCCAGCGCCCGCTGCGTGGCGATGGTCTGCGCCTCGGTGTACTGCAAGAATCCCTCAGCACCATGGCGGCGTCCGAGCCCGGAGTCACCCATGCCACCCATCGGCGCCCGAACGCTGCCCCACGCCGGCGCATAGCCCTCATTGACATTTACGGTACCGGCCTTGAGCTGTGCGGCGATCTTGTTGCCGACATAGGTATCGCGAGTCAGGACGGACGCATTCAACCCATACACGGTGTCATTGGCCATGGCGATAGCCTGCTCGTCCGAACTAACCGGGTAGACCGCTACTACCGGACCAAAAGTCTCATCCCGACACAATTCCATGTCTTCGGTGACCCCGGCCAAGACTGTTGGCTCAAAGTAGTACGGGCCTACCTCAGGGCGTGCCTGCCCACCGACAAGCACTTGCGCGCCGTGCGCAACAGCATCGGCTAGGTGAGCCTGAACGCGATCCAGTTGGCCCTGCGAAATAAGTGAACCCATGTCCGCGCCCCAGCCGAGTTCAGCAATCATTCGCATCTTGGCGACACGTGGCAAGAACAGATCCAGGAATGGCTGCATGACTTCCTCATGGATATACATTCGCTCGATCGATACACAGAGCTGACCGGCGTTCGCGAAGCAGGCCCGCACCGCGATTTCTGCGGCGCGCTCAAGATCTGCATCCGCACGAATAATCATCGCGTTTTTGCCACCGAGTTCAAGGGAGCAGCCAATCAATCGCTCACCGCATCGGCGAGCAACTTCGCGGCCGATCTGCGTAGACCCAGTGAACATCACGTAATCAACGCGATCAATCACCATCGGTCCGACATCTTGACCGGCCCCGGTTACCACGCGGATCACCGACTCCGGGACCCCGGCCTCAATCATGAGATCAACCACCCAAAGGGCGGTCATGGAGGTTTTCGAATCCGGCTTTAGTACCACCGCATTACCGGCCAGCAATGCCGGGATCGCATCACTTGCGGCCAAGGTGAGTGGGTAGTTCCAAGGCGAGATGATTCCGACAACACCCTTTGGGTGCCGTAACTCCTGAACCCCTACCAGAATCGGCAAAGCCCCACGATGGCGAACCGGTTTCATTAATCGTGCTGCGTCCCGTGCGTAATGCCGGGCAATAATCAGCACATCAAGGATCTCCTCCATGGCATCGCGGCGAGCCTTGCCCGTCTCGAGCTGAATTATGTCTAGGCCTTCGTCCCTGCGCTCCAAGACCAAGTCATGGAACTTCAAGAAGATACGAGCGCGTTCTTGTACCGGCCGTTGAGCCCACCACCGCCCCGCTTTGCGTGCGGTGGCCACGCTGGCTGCCACATCAACTTCGGTTGAGATGGGCAGCACGTAAAAGGTAGTGCCGGTGAAGGGTGCCATAACTTCAATTGACTTGGGATTTGCCCCCACCGCTGCATGTGCAAGCAGCCGCCGGACAAGGGCGGGCTCCACATCAACCCCCGCAGCAATGCTCATGTCAACCCTCTCACGCCGTAACCACCATCTCCACCCGTTGGAATTCCTTTAGATCGCTGTACCCCGTCGTTGCCATAGCCTTGCGCAGCGCACCAGCAATATTCATGGCCCCGGCCGCGTGTGTTGATGGGCCGTTCAATACCTCCGCGAAGGAACCGACCTGGGTCAACACATTGCGTTGACCTCGTGGTAGCTGCGCATGCCAAGCTTCGGCGCCCCAGTGCGCACCGCCACCGGGGGCGTCGATCGCTCGCGCCAGAACTGAGCCGAGCATTGCCGCATCCGCGCCACATGCGAAGGCGCGCACGATGTCACCGCTTTGCCCCATGGAGCCATCTGCGATCACATGTACGTAACGGCCACCCGACTCATCGAGATAGTCACGTCGCGCGGCGGCAACATCGGCAACCGCGCTTGCCATCGGAACCCGCACTCCTAGGACATCGGAGGTGGTCATAGACGAACCCCCACCAAAGCCAACCAGCACCCCGGCCGCACCGGTGCGCATCAGGTGCAGTGCCGCTTGATAAGTGGCGCACCCGCCCACAATCACCGGCACGTCGAGTTGGTGGATGAACTCCTTCAAGTTGAGTGGCTCACCAGTACCGGAAACGTGTTCAGCAGAAACGGTGGTACCTCTGATGACGATGATGTCGGCACCGGCTGCCGCCGCACGCGGTGCTAACTCGGCGGTGCGCTGCGGACTAACCGCGACCGCCACCGTGACTCCGGCTTGCTTCATTTCCAACACCCGTTGGCTGACCAAATCAAGATTGACCGGTGCCGCGTAGATTGCCTGCATCCGAGCCGTTACCTGTTCGTCAGGCAGTTGTTTTATCTCTTCGAGTAATGCCGACGGATCCGGATAACGCCCCCATACGCCTTCTAGATTTAGCACCGCCAGCATGCCTAGCCCGGTTAGGGTCTGCGCCGTGGTGGGGCTGACTATCGAATCCATCGGAGCCGCAATGAATGGCAGCTCAAATCGATAGGCGTCAATGGTCCAAGCCGTCGAAACCTCTTGCGGGTCACGAGTGCGCCGGCTCGGCGCAATCGCTACCTCATCAAATGAGTAGGCTCGGCGGGCACGCTTGGCGCCACCGATTTGGATGTCGGCCACTTAAGTCCTATCGGCTGGAGTAGTTAGGTGCTTCGATTGTCATTTCAACATCGTGTGGGTGGCTTTCACGCAAGCCGGCGGCCGTGATGCGCACGAATGATCCCTTTTCATGTAATTCGGGGATAGTTGCGGCACCCGAGTAACCCATGGCGGCACGGAGTCCACCTACCAATTGGTGAGCTACCGCACTTAGTGGCCCACGGTAAGCGACAACCCCTTCAATACCCTCCGGCACCAATTTGTCATCGCTCAAGACATCATCTTGGAAGTAGCGGTCTTTACTGTAGGAACGGGCTTGGCCACGAGACTGCATCGCACCAAGTGAGCCCATGCCACGGTAGGACTTGAACTGCTTGCCATTGACGAACACGACATCACCCGGTGCTTCGTCACAACCGGCCAGTAACGATCCGAGCATCACGGTGTCCGCACCCGCCACCAAAGCCTTTGCGATATCACCCGAATACTGCAGTCCGCCGTCACCGATCACCGGCACGCCCGCCGGTCCCGCGGCAAGTGCCGCCTCGTAGATCGCTGAGACCTGTGGTACTCCCACGCCGGCAACAATGCGCGTGGTGCAAATCGACCCAGGGCCCACCCCCACCTTGATACCATCTGCGCCCGCATCGATCAAGGCTTGGGCGCCAGCACGCGTAGCAACGTTGCCACCAACGATGTCAATAGATGTTTCGCGCTTAAGGAGGCGGACCATGTCGATAACCGCGCGCGAATGGCCATGTGCGGTATCGACAATCAGGAAATCAACACCCGCCTCGACCAAGGCCCGAGCGCGTTTGTCGGCGTCGTCACCAACTCCTATCGCGGCACCCACTACCAAGCGACCAGCTGAATCCTTCGTTGCCAACGGATACTTATCACTCTTGACGAAATCCTTGACGGTGAACAACCCGCGCAAGCGACCATCGGAGTCAATCAGCGGCAGTTTCTCTACCTTGCGATGCGCAAGCAACTGCAATGCAGCTTCTGGCTCGATACCCACCTGGGCTGTCACTAACGGCATCTGGGTCATAACTTCGCGCACTGGACGACTCATGTCATCTTCGAAACGCATATCGCGATTGGTGACGATGCCGACCAGGGTTCCAGCATCATCAACCACGGGCACACCGGATATGCGGTACCGCCCGCACAGCCGATCAACATCGGCGAGGGAATCATTTGGCGAGCACACGATGGGGTTGGTAACCATGCCGGCCTCGGAGCGCTTGACTAGGTCAACCTGGGTTGCTTGCTCATCGATGGGCAAATTACGGTGCAGCACCCCCACACCACCACTGCGAGCCATCGCGATCGCCATTCGAGCTTCGGTGACGGTATCCATGGCGCTGGAGACGAGCGGAACCCGAACGCTGATATTTCGGGTGATATGCGATGAGGTATCCACATCACTTGGCACCACATCTGACTCGGCCGGCAGGAGAAGCACATCGTCAAAAGTCAGGCCTAGGTACGCAAATTTCTCCGGCAACCCTTGAGTCGGCATAGCCGAAGGCTACTCTCCTACTAACCGGGTGATTCTTGACACCGCCTCGGTGAGGTCATAGACCCGCTCCACCCCCGATGGGGTAGCCCCAAACCAACCAGGACCCCCAATCACGACTGCCGGCGCGGGGCGGATCCGTTGCAGGGCGGCAAGTGGCAGTGCATCACCAGTTTCGGCTAATTGCGACCAGACGAAAACCACGATCGGCCCACACCGCTGAACGGTCTTTACGAGTGCGTCGGTTGGCACGCGCTGCCCCAATAGCCGAACTTCGATGTGGCGCTCTGCCAGCGCCCCGGCCAGGGCGGTGAGGGCAAGTGCGTGGAGTTCGTCTGGGCCCGAAGCCAGCAGCACCGGCCGCACATTTACCGGGGTGCGCAGCCGCTCGATCACTGTGCCAATACAGGACTCGATCACTTTGGTGAAGAGATGTTCGGCCTCGATAGCTTCTCCGGTGGCCGCCCACTCGGCTCCAAGCTCAATGAGTACCGGTGCCAGCAAGGACTCCCAAGTCCAGATCACGCCCCGTTTCTCGATGGAATCGGTGATGATGGCCCGGCAGGCCCCGGTATCACCTGAGTTAGCAGCCCGGGTTAAGCCGCGAATCGATGCTTTTTCGGGGCCAGGTGGTGCGGGTGCAGCGACTATGGATAAAGGTGGCGTTGCCGGCGGTTGGCCCGGGGCCGCGGCCTGCACGGCCCGCGCTGCCTCGCCCGGGGTGACCCCGGAGTTGATCAGGCGCCGGACCTGATCCAAGCGCGCCACATCGGTCACCGAGTACCGCCGGTGGGCGCCGAGGCGGTGCTCGCTGGGCCCAAGGCCGTAGCGGCGATCCCAAGTCCGCAGGGTTGCCGGGGCAACACCTAGTCGTCGGGCCACCGCGGCTACGGGTAACCCCGGCGCAGCGCCCGGGTCTGGGACGTCAGTTTCACCCGGTGCAGCACCTTGGGCCGTATTTGCCATGGTGCATTGTCCATTCGATTCAGTTTTTTTGCACCCTGAAACCCCGGTATCTCGTGAATTATCACCCAAAAGCCATTTCGCCTCCAAATTGTTCATTGAAAGGACTTGACAAACCTATGAAGCGGTTTGTATAGTCTGCCTATCGACTCGAGGAGGTTGTTATGGCTGATGTTTCCCGGCTCCCGGGACCCAACAGCGACTTTTGGGATTGGCAGTTGCAGGCAGCTTGTCGCGGTGAGGATCCCAGTGCCTTCTTCCATCCAGATGGTGAGCGCGGCCCAGCGCGGTCAGCCCGGGAGCGGGCCGCCAAAGCGATCTGCAACACCTGCCCCATCAAGGTCAGGTGCGCCGAGCATGCCCTTGAGGTGCGCGAGCCTTATGGCGTTTGGGGTGGACTTTCGGAGGACGACCGCGAGGCCATGTACCCCCGGCGTACCCTCGCATCCTGACTTGATTCGCCGGAGCGAAACCATAACCAACTAGTTAAGGGGCGCCGCGCAACTGCGCG
>JAQCEO010000004.1 GCA_027729805.1 Actinomycetota bacterium | reverse complement strand
TTCGGTGCAACCTTCTTCGGTGCAACCTTCTTCGGTGCAACCTTCTTCGGTGCAACCTTCTTCGGTGCAATCTTCTTCGATGCCATTGTTGTGACTAGTGCCTTTCTCCCGCTTCCCCACGACAAGAGCCCGTGTCAAGCCAGATGGCTCGGACGGGCGTGAACTCTCCCATTGTGCCAGCGGCGATCGGGTCCAGTCCAGCGGGGGCCGGTCAGGGGATCAGCACGCCCCGGGCTTGCCCAACTTGAACCACTGTGGTCTCGGTTTGGGTTACCGGCGCCTGAATTGGAAAGGGCCCAAGGCCGGCAACGGTGAAGGTGGCAGACCAAATTGTGGTCACCACTACCTCAAAGCGGCCGCCGCGCGCATAACTGTGCGCGACCGTGCGGTCCGGATACGCACTGCCGGCAAGATGGGTAGCAAGCCCGGTGCCATCACCGAAATCCCACCCCCACCTAGGGGTTGGCGAGAGCACAACCTCCTGCCCGGCCACCTGATACGTGGTGGGCGGCACGGACTGAGGTTGGCCGGAGTGGAAAATCACCGGTAGATAAGGCAGCACTCCGCGCCCGGGCTGAAAAGTGATACGGCCCCGGGGCATAATGCGTTCAAAATTATCCTGGATTGCCACCCCCGTTGCTGCCACCGTCACCGGGCCACCCTCTGATATACAAATTAGGCCACGGTTTTGCCACGTCGCCCCGCCATCGTGCGAAAGCCAGGCCCGCAGCAACTGCTCATCTATCCCAGCGCAGGCATGTAAAATGATGATGCAGCCAGGGGCGAATACCCCCGCGCAGGGCTCTCGCAACCGCCACCGGCAATCAGTGCATTCGGCAACTTCCCGGCGAGTATCAGTGGCCACGCTCGCTGGAAGCACCAGGCCCCCGGTTCCGACAAACCTGTCGGATGCATCCTCCACCCAAATATCGACACTCGGTAACTCGCCCCGCGCTGCCTGGGCGCCGCCAGGATTTGCGGCAAGCACCGCAAGAGCCAAAGTTACTGCGGTGAAACCGCGAAGGGACCGGTGCATACCGACACGTTACGTCCGCAGCCAGTCCACGTCACATTGCAACTGATCGCCCTGTGGATAACTACTATTCCAGTTTTTCGTCCGACTCCGTGATGGCGATTCCAGCCTCCACAAGTCCGCGCTCTAGGGCTGCATTCACCGTCTCCAACACCTTGACCCGGGCATAGATTTTGTTATCGGCCTCCACCACGGTCCACGGGGCATTGGAGGCGTCCGTGCGTTCCAACATCTCGGTCACGGCCAGTTCGTAGGCGGGTCGCTGCTCGCGGTTGCGCCAGTCATCTGGGGTGAGTTTCCAGCGCTTGAGTGGGTCCTTTCCCCGCGACTTAAACCGCTTCAGTTGCTCATCGCTTGAAATGTGCATCCAGATCTTTACCAAGACCATGCCTTCGTCGGTCAATGTCCGCTCGAAACCTTTGATCTCGTCGTAGGCCCGGCGCCACTGCTCTTCCGTAGCAAACCCCTCAACCCGCTCAACAAGCACCCGGCCATACCAACTGCGGTCCAAAATGGTCATGCCGCCCCAGCCGGGTAGATGCGGCCAAAAACGGGACAGGAAGTGGTGCCGCTTCTCGTCGAAGGTGGGGGCGGCGATTGAGATTACCCGGACATGCCTTGGATCAATCGGTGCTACCAGGCGGGTGATAGCCCCGCCCTTACCAGAGGCATCCCAGCCCTCAAATACCACGCACAGGGGTGGGCCCAGGATGCCCGAGCCGTCAAAAATACCGCCGTCAACCAGTCGTAAATAAAGCAACCGGCGCTGCGCTGCCGCTAGCCGGCGGGCCCCCACCTCACTCGAAAGGTTAACCGACAGGTCGTAACCATCAAGTAGGCCCACCCCTCCATCATTCCCTACTTGATTCCGAACGCGCACGCTGGACCGCTTGTTCGATGAAATATGCGACCTGCTCGTCTTCGATCAGGAACCCGTCGTGCCCGTGCAGGGAGTGCACCGTTTGCAACTTGTCGGCCCCGGGGGCTAGATCCACCAATTGTTGCTGCTGGTGATTGGGGAAGAGCCGGTCCGAGTCGATGGCCACCACGGTCAACGGTGCCGCGATTTGACTAATCGCTTCTTCAACCCCACCTCGGCCTCGCCCTACATCAAATAAGCTCATGGCGTTAGTCAAGGTGATGTAGGTGTTGGCATCAAAACGTCGAGCCAGTTTTTCAGCATGGTGATCAAGATAAGAAGTTATTGCATACGGTGCCAGAGGCTGCCCAACGCTTTGCCCAGTAATGTCATGCGGATCAGCCCCTTGGATTTGTCGGCCAAATCTTTCGTCGAGCTCGGCGGGACTGCGATATGTTAGATGCGCGATAGCACGGGCAATACCCATGCCAACATGTGGGCCCCGTCCCGCCGGGGCGTCGTAATAGTCGCCTCCGTTGAACGCCGGATCGGCATATATCGCCGCCAATTGCGTGAAGTGCGTCGCTATTTGATCTGCCGAGACTGCTGCGGTGGTGCCGAACACTAGGCCACTGCGCACTCGGGTGGGGTGCGCTACCAGCCACTCCAAAACCCGCATCCCGCCCAAGGACGGCCCGAGTATCAACGCCCAGGACTCAATGCCGAGGGCATCGGTTAACCGCAACTCGACTTCCACCATGTCGCCGACAGTTAGCACCGGGAAGCGACTGCCCCACGGCCGGCCATCGGGCGCCGTGGCCGCCGGCCCGGTGGTGCCTTGGCAGCCGCCCAACACATTTGCGCAGACCACAAACCACTCATCGGTGTCAAAGGCACGGCCTGGTCCGACAAGGGAAGCCCACCAGCCGGCGGTCAGGTGGCCCGGGCCGGCCGGCCCCGTGACGTGGGAATCACCCGTTAGGGCATGGCAGATGTAGATCGCATTTGACCCGGACGAATTAAGTTGTCCCCAAGTCTCATATGCCACCCGAACCTGGGGAAAGCTAAAACCGGACTGGGTCGTGAACTCACCGATATCACAGAACAAACGATCACCAACAGGGTCTGATTCCCGCCAGGCGGCGCTGGCTGGAATCAGACCCTCGTACGAAAGCGGGCCGTACGCTGTTGGTAAATTCACAAAATTAGTTCTGCTTCGCGGCCCGGAAACCGGCATCTAGGTCCGCCAAAATATCGGTAATATTCTCCAGCCCAACAGCTAAGCGCACCAGTCCGGGTGTGACCCCGGATAAGGCTTGCTCTTCGGGTGTTAACTGCGAGTGGGTGGTTGATGCCGGGTGGATTACCAAGCTGCGCACATCACCGATATTGGCGACATGGCTGTGCAGTTCGAGGCCTTCAACGAAGCGCGTACCCGCTTGTATCCCGCCATCGATCTCAAAACTCAGCACGCCACCTGTGCCCAACGGTGCATATTTTTTACCGAGTGCATACCAAGGGCTCGACGGTAAGGATGCGTAGTTAACCGAGAGGACTTCCTCTCGGGCTTCCAACCACTTCGCAACCTCAAGGGCATTTTGCACGTGACGTTCCACGCGAATGGACAAAGTCTCGACTCCTTGCGCAATCAAGAAAGCGTTGAACGGGGACACCGCAGGGCCGAGGTCGCGCAGTAATTGGACACGTGCCTTCAAAATGAAGGACAGGTTCACACCGAAGGCGCCACCTTCTCCGAGGTCGCGGGCATAAACCAGACCGTGGTAACTCGGATCCGGGGTGTTGTAGTTCGGGAAGCGATCCGGGTACTGCGCGTAGTCAAAGGTGCCACCATCGACAATCACACCGGCAATCGAGGTGCCGTGACCACCTAGGTACTTGGTCGCTGAATGCACAACGATATCGGCGCCCCACTCCAATGGACGAATTAAATACGGGGTTGGAGTGGTGTTATCGATTATCAGCGGCACCCCCACCTCGTGCGCGATTTTCGCCACGTTCTCGATATCCAGCACATTATTTTGCGGATTCGAGATTGACTCGCCGTAGAAGGCCTTGGTGTTGGGGCGCACTGCCGCACGCCATGAGTCCAAGTCATCGGGGTTTTCTACGAAGGAGACCTCAATACCAAACTTGGGCAAGGTGTAATGAAAAAGGTTGTAGGTACCACCGTAAAGGCTCGCACTGGAAACAATGTGATCTCCGACCTCGGCAATATTCAGGATCGCCAGCGTCTCCGCCGCCTGCCCACTGGCAACGAGGAGGGCGCCAACGCCACCTTCAAGGGCGGCGATGCGATCCTCAACCACCGCCGTAGTCGGATTCATGATCCGCGTGTAGATGTTGCCAAGTTCCTTCAACGCAAACAGGTTCGATGCGTGGGTGGTGTCGTTGAAGGTGTACGAAGTGGTCTGGTAGATCGGCAGGGCTCGCGCGTTCGTGGCGGCATCTGGGGATTGACCTGCGTGGATTTGCTTGGTTTCAAAAGACCAACCGGTGCTCATGGGATTCCTCTCAAAGTTGACTGATATTTGATTTTTGGTATGCGAACATGATTAGTGACCGCGCTCGGCGGGTACTGCTTCAGGATTGCCAAGACGGCGCCAGATGGCGCAGGACTCAGCGGCTGGTCATTCGACAACAACACATCAGGGGACCTCAATCACACTCGTGGGGCCTTGCCTGCTGCAAGACCCGCGCTTGCCCAAAAGGGCCTGGTCTTCTCCGGGGCACCCCACCGCGGTTGGAGGGTTGTCGACCAGCTAGCCGGGACTTAACGCTGGCACTCTTGACCTAGATGGACTGTAGCAAGGTCCAGCCAAAGTGACAACCCCCCCACCACCGGATCGGCACTTCCCCTGGGAAATTCTGGCTTTCGGTGGCAGCAGAGAGTGGCCTGGGGCGAGTTTGCCGCCTACGCCTGCTGATGGGGTGGACTTACTGCAAAAGACCCTAAAACCCAAAAATGAACCAGCCACTATTGCGGCTGGCAGCCGAACTCCCGGCCAGCATCAAGCAAAGCATCAAATAAATAGGACCCTGAAGATCTTTCGCAGTGCAGGAGATAAGAACGTGTTCCCGCTTCGTCATCACGGATAATGTCGGTGGTCACTGCGGCAATTGCTGTCCGAAAGGCAGAAGCATTCGGCGTTGTTCTATCGGCTAAGTCCACCGAACACAATTTGCTGAGCGTCCCCGAAGGTGGGCGGGTTGAGCATCGGGCCTGCGATGGTGCGGCTAACCCCTACCTCGCACTTACGGCCCTACTGGCATCAGGTCTTGATGGGATCGACCGTTCCCTCGACCCGGGCGAACCAAACACCGACAACCTCTACACCCTGACCCCCGACCAAATCCGGGCCGCCAATATTGAGACTATGCCACCTACCCTGCTACATGCTACCGATGAACTTGCTAAGGATCAGGTCCTGCGCGCGGCCTTCGGCCCGGGCCGTGATGGGAGTGACTATGTGGACTACTTCATTAAGATCAAGGAAGCTGAGTTCCGGGCCTACCATGCCAAAGTTAGCGACTGGGAGATCGAGAATTATTTGACACTGTTCTAGTCCAATTCATTATCCGCGCCCATTGTGACCGGCCGCGCGATTCGATTACCCAATTCGGCACTGCTCCTCGGTGACCTCGGCCATGGCCGCTGTCCAAAATGCCGGCGGCAACCCGGCCGCCAAACCCCGTGCCACTAGGTGCGCCAAGGAGTACTCCCCGTCGTCCACCTGAGCTCGATCCAGGGCAACCAGCGCCCGGGCACCATCGCCCAATAGCCACGCACAAATGGACGTGCAGGTGGCGATCGGCGCCACCCGGCCGGCCGGCGCCCCCCGCAGTGCCGTGACCAAAACCTCAAATGGTGCATGTCGATCGGCGCATCGCACCAGATGCCACAGCAACGTGTCACGCACCCGAATATCACCTAATGAGTGGACAATTTGCGCGACCTGCCGATCACTGAGCTCACGACCTTCGGGTTCCACCACCAACGCCACGAGGGCGTCGATGCTTTCCCTACGCCAACGCTCAAGGGCCCCTGACACCGCCTTCGAACCGGCCCGCTTGAAGTCATCAAGTGACTTTGTCAAGTCTTTGGTGATTTCCGTGATCAGCGAATCAACCCGCGGACCGCGACCCGTATCCGGATCAAGTGAGTGTTCTAAATCAACTCGACCTGGCAGCGCCGCTATCCCCTCGAGTGCAAATCTTGACCGAACATACAAAGACACTTGCTCATCGAGGACGCGACCGGGGGTTGCGTCACCTTCATCGTCACCTAAATAGCTCCACCAACGCACGCATTCATCGGATCCCCCAGCGCCGGCGCTACCAATCTCGGCACGGTGTCGGACGAGCAATGCATCACGAACCCCCACGCCCAGCCGGTAGAAGTCCACCATCAACTTTGTAATGAGTGATGTGTTTGGCAACTGTCCATCGCTGGTGGCAGCGGTGAAGACGCAAATGATTATCGCATCAGCCGCTGTATTCGTGGCTGCGCCAGCGAGGGTCTGCGATAGCTCCATGTGGTCACCGGAGGATGCCTCGGGCGGCAAGTCAACCCGCAAAGTCAAGAGCACCTGGTTCTTGCTCAGCCAGACGATGACGAGGCTTTCGCTCGGCTGAAAGCCCAGCAGATATGGAATAGCCGCGATAACGGCATCTGGGCAGCGCAGGCTAAGGGCTGAGTCCGGCGCGATGCGGTTAATTGAGTTAGTTGTCATAGGCCCTACCGTGCGCGCTAAGTGCTTCCCAGGCCAGTTGCAAAATCAAGGTTGGGGATTGGCGGCCGGCCAGTTGACCGCTTGTGGATACCCGGGTGTGGTCCGCGGACTACGGGTCAAGTCGGGCAAGATTTGGCCGTTTGGCGACGATGCCGTCCCCTGAGGAGGCACCGCGAAGTCGCCTAGTCACCCACGGCGTCAAATGCCCTTGGACCCAATGCAGGTGGCCTAGGGCCCGAGTTATTGGTGCGGCAGGGGTAATCGGTGCCGGGGTTCGCCAACCGGCATCACCCATCCCGAGGGCCTGCAAAGCGCACTGGGCGGCTAATTCATGGCCCAGCGGTGACAGGTGTAGCCGGTCGGCACCCCAGTATTCCCCTTGATCAAATGCCGCCACCCCCCAAAAATTGACCAGATAGCAGTCATAAATCGCTGCGATCTCCCGCATGGCACTGTTGTAATCGGCCAGCCGGCCCGAAATGCGCCCCAGTAGCATGGACCGACGGCCCGGATCCCCGAAGGCGTAAAGCAGCACATCAGCGCCGCTGGCCCGCAGTGCCCGCACCCCGTTTTCCACCGCCGTCGCGGTGCGATGCAGGTCGTAACTTCGACGGAGTGCGTCATTGACACCTACCGCAAAGGACACCAGATCGGGGCGCATGGCAATCGCCAGCGGCACCTGCTCAACACTGACCTGTTGGGCAAGCCGGCCGCGGATGGCTAGGTTCGCATAACGGAAATCTGGGACCCGTAAAGCCAATACCTGCGCCACCCGGTCCGCCCAGCCCACATAACGGCCGTCTGGGCCAATGTCATCGACCAGGCCTTCGGTGAAGCTGTCCCCGAGGGCTACGTAACTGCGCCACGGCTTAGCCTGCCGCGCGATCATCTAGCGCACACCCCAACTAGCTCCTTGCCTGTCCGCCAAAGAAAAGCCCGGCCGTCGAAGGCTTCCCCTCCCGCGACGACCGGACGACACCAAGCCTAGGAGATGGCCTAGACCCACTCACACACCGACACGCCGATGGTTCATTTCGCGCCAATGTTTTGGCCATTAAGCGGACTTCGTTGGTGCACCCTTACTCGGTTCTACTTTGGTCGTAGCGAACCTCTCGCCCGCTTTGCGGTACCAAAGCAGCAGCGCGACAATTCCGAGGATGATCTGCGGTACGAAGGAGGCGGCACGCCAAACCAGATCCGCGGCGGTGGCCGCGCCGGTCGCTACCCCAAAGTTAGTCATCAAAGCGATCATCGCCGCATCAACGGTGCCCAGACCACCTGGCGTAATCGGGATCATCATGCCCAGTTGGCTGATCGCGAAAGCGGCAAAGGCCACCAAAATCGAGGTACCGGCGGTATCCCAACCCTCAACGCCGCGTAGGGCGAAAAAGAGGATTAGGAACTGTGTCACCGAAACCGCCACTTGGGAAATGGTGAGGGCCAGCCAACGCCTTTTGAGTAACTCGTACATGCTGGAGCGAAACTTGGTGACCGGGGCCACCAGATCTAGTCCCTGCAGGGCTTTGATGCGGCCAGCAAATGGCTTGATTATCGAGTTACCCCACTTACCCACCTTGGTGGCTAAGTCTTCCGAACGCATTACCAGCACAAAAATGACGATTACCGCAACCAAAACGCCCAACCCAATGAGCGCCGTTAGCACATACCCGCCCCCATTTTGACCGGCAAGCACCAATGCGCCAACCCCGAGGATCGGAAACCCAAGAGTGACGAATGAACTCCACAAGCCCACCGCGGTGATGGCTGCCGTCGATGCGGTTGCGGTGATGCCGAAGGACGTGAGCATCCCGTACTGCACCGCAAGGCCAACGGCCCCGCCCCCTGGTACTCCGTTACTTATCGCGAAGGCGGCTTGGTTTAGCTGCTCGGAACGCAAGTATTTAAGTCCTGGCGCAGCAGCCATGAATGGAAACCCGTAAAAGACTAAATAGATAACAACGCTGGCGATGATGAGAGCCATCGAGATGGCACCCATCGACTGCAGTGCGTCCCAAGCTTCGGAGTAACTACCGATCTCCGGAATAACCTTCCAGAAGATCAAAATTATAAAAGCCAACCCGATAATGCCAAGGATGATGGACTTCTTCTTATCGAGTTGCGCGGCCGGCGCCGCTGGGGCAGAGGGATCTTCGGGCATGCGCGCAGCCTGCCACATTTACCGAAGGGGGGGGTGCATGTTGGGCCCTAAAAGGCATTGGGCAAGATTCGAGTATGCACTTGGACCACGTCTCCTATGCCTGTAACTCAAGTGAGCTAGCGGATGTGGTGCAACGCATCGGATCTGACCTAGGCGCGACCTTCGTCGACGGCGGCCGGCACCCCTCATTTGGCACCCGTAACTTCATCCTCCCGTTGGCCGGCGGTACCTACGTAGAGGTAGTTTCCGCGCTGGATCATCCAGCCGCCACCAAGGCCCCATTTGGTCGCGCAGTGCAACGGCGGGCCGATGCTGGCGGTGGCTGGCTGGGCTGGGCGGTCGCGGTTGATGACATCGCACCAATTGAGCAGCGCCTAGGGCGCGAAGCCGGCCCCGGCTACCGGGTGCGACCAGACGGGCACCAACTCCGGTGGCGCCAAATCGGCATTTTGGACTTAATGGAAGACCCCCAACTGCCCTACTTCGTGCAGTGGGACTGCACCGCTACCGATCATCCGTCCGCGGCCGGTGGCCCGGTCTCAATCGGCAAGATCGAACTGGCCGGCGACCCCATCACCATCGAGACCTGGCTTGGCGGACCCGCAGACAACCCCTTGGATGAAGTGGCGGTTGAGTGGCTAGATGCCGACGAGCAGGGGGTAATCGCGATATGGTTCAGCACACTAGGTGGCATGGTCCGCATCGATTAACTTGAAAGGCATACCAAGGGGGAGCACTTGCCCACCACCGATGGCATCCCCGACACCCTAAAGTCGACGGCTGGCATCATCTGGCGGGTTTTGATCATCCTCGCCGGCCTCGCGGTCTTGGCGACGATCATGGGCCGCATCTTCCCGGTGGTGTTTGCACTCTTCTTTGCCATGCTGGTAACCGCTTGGACAATGCCGGTGATGAATTTATTCCATAAATTCTTACCTAAACCCATCGCGATGGTGCTGGCCCTAATCGCAATCGGTGCCGCCATCCTCGCGATCATGTCGATTGTCATTACCTCGTCGATCAGTGAGGGCCCAAGACTCGTAAGCGCCATTCAAAGTGGCTTCAGAGGTATCGAAGACTGGCTAAAGACCGGCCCGCTACAATTCAACGATACTCAGATCACGAACCTACTCGAGCAGGCTGAGTCCTTTGGTACCACGGTAGCCAAGGGCGTACTCACCGGGGCACTATCCGCCCTAGGTTCGATCGGGACTTTGATTATTGCCGGTTCGGTCTTCATTTTCGGCGTACTGTTCTTCCTGCTCTCACCAGAAAAGATCTGGGGCTGGATTATTTCCTGGATCCCAAAGAAGGCCCAGACACACATCGATACCTCGGGTCGGATCGCCTGGGATTCCATCGCCGGTTATACCCGAGGCATCGTGATCGTGGCCCTTTGCGATGCCGTTCTCGTCTTCATCGGGTTGCTAATACTTCAAGTACCACTTGCGCCGGCCTTGGCAGCCGTGGTGTTCTTTGGCGCATTCATCCCGGTGATTGGGGCACCAATTGCAACCTTCTTCGCTGCCCTTGTGGCCCTGGCTGAACGCGGACCAATTGTTGCGCTGCTCGTCATCTTGCTCACGGTGATCGTTGGCTCCTTTGACGGAGACGTTCTGCAACCACTTGTTATGGGTAAAGCGGTGAACCTGCATCCCCTTGCGATCGTGTTCGCCATTGCCGCCGGCAGCATCGCACTTGGCATAGTTGGAGCGCTGATTGCGGTACCCATCGCAGGTGCTATCTACGGAGTAGCTAAGTACTTAACTAACCGCGATCCAGAGCACCCGTACCTACCGGCCACCGGTCCCCCAAAACCAACTTGATGCCTCGACACCCTCTTTGGTCGCCAACCTAAAGTGACGACAGGACGAACTAGTATCGGCGGCAGTACTTCGCAAATTAATAACTGCAACCAAAGCCGAGACTGGGTGTGAGGTCCATGACTTGGTTTTGGGCGCGGACGGCTTTGCGGATTTGAGTGCGATAGATCCTGAGGCGGGCTGCTGATTACGGCAAGTCGCGTGGCAGGTGCCGAACCACCCCAAGTCAACGCAGTTTCACGGTAGCGTGATGGAACCAAAGGGCAGGAGCCCGCGTCGTATCTGCAGATCCCACCAGGGGAAGGCCGAGATGATACGAAAGTCAGTATTGGCACTTTTGCTTCTGGGAGTTGGTCTACTGCTGGCCGGGTGTGGTTCAGGTAGCCCAGGTGCCTCCGAGGCGATGGCCCCGGAAGCCGCGGTGGGTGAAACCAAACAGGACCCCACCACGATAAGTGGACCCCAAATCATCCGCACCGCTTATGTTGATATTCGGGTGGTAGATGTTGCCGAGGCGACCGCAAATCTAATTGCAGCGACCGCCGCCAGTTCCGGCGCGATCGATTCGCAAAGTGTCAATTCGGATGGCACTTCGACTTACGCAAATATCGTCATTCGCGTACCTTCGGCTACCTTGGATGCCTTCGTCACTGACCTTAGCCAGCTCGGTACGGTCATCTCGGTGAGCATCAACGCACAAGACGTCACCACCCAGGTCGTTGATCTTGATGCCCGCATCCAGGTGTTGCAAACTTCAATTGATCGGCTCAAAGTTATACAGGAACAGGCGGCAAGTGTTGCCGATCTCGTCGCTGTTGAGTCCGAACTGGCCAGCCGGCAGGGCGAACTTGACTCCTTGACCGCGCAGCGCACCTACCTAGGCCAACAGGTGGCCATGTCGACCCTGACCGTGTCAATTTCGCCCATCACTGAATTGACGTCGAGTACCGCACCGGGGTTCTTAGCCGGGTTACAGAACGGCTGGTCAGCATTTCTTGCGCTAATTGCCTTCCTGATCACCAGCGCCGGGTTCTTGGTACCCTTCATCATCATCGGTGCCATCATCGTCATCCCGGTCATCACTATTGCGATCAAACGAAAGAAGTAGCAAAAACCTTGGACATCCTGACAGTAACCGGGAATGGCGGTACTCGCGGCTTCACCCATGGTCAAGCTCGCGCTGCGCAAATCGTTGAGGGCGTAACTGCCCTAAGTCAGCACCTTACCCAAAACGGGGTCGATGTTCCCTCGGTTACCGATCGGTTGCTGCGAAGCGATTTGGCCGCCACCGCGCGCGACTACACGCCTGATCTTTGGGATGAGGTCATCGGGGTGGCAGCCGGAGCCAATGTCGAACTCGAAGACATCATGCTCCTGACATTCCTGGACGAAGTGTGGAGTTTCACCGGCGGTTTAGGTTGCTCGGTGGCGGCTCGTGGCCTCGATGGTTTTATTGGTCAGACTATGGACTTGCCAATATGGACTGCCGGTCGCCTTATGGTGCTTCGGGTGCAATCGGACGCCACGCCGACCGCACTGGTGATGACTTATCCGGGAATGATCGGACTTTGTGGAGCAGGTGCCGGCGGCCTGGGGGTCGGGGTCAATGCCCTTGAGCAATTCCAGGCCGATAGCCAAGGTTTGGCAGTCGCGTTCATTACCCGCCACCTGCTCACCTTGGCCACACTTACCGAGGCCGAGAAGTTTTTGACCGGTGTGCCACACGCGGCCGGTCAGGCGTACACGGTGTCGGCCCCCGATGGCATCGCCACTTGGGAGTGTGGGCCGGGCCGGGTCCAACTAAGCACTGACACCGGGGTCAAAGAGTGCGCGCACACTAACCACCTGCTGGACAACCCATCGAACGCGACTAGGTCCTCACTGCGCCGCCTTGAGACCTTGCAGCAGGCGCTAGCAGCCGATGGCGATCTTCGTTCAACTTTATCGCGCGATGTCGTGCTCACCGACCCCAAAACATCTAATGCAGGGGTCACCTTCGCGGCCTTCGCCGCTAATTTGCCCGCAGATCACGTCGACTTCGCCGATGGCCGGACGCTAAGGGCCGGCGCGCCAATATGGCAATCTATTTACTTCAGCACTAACGCGAATCACTAGCTAGACCAGAGATAACCGCTCGCCCTGACTCAAGGCGCGCCACCGGAACCCGAAATGGACTTGCGGATACATAATCGAGTCCAGCCTCGTTAAAGAAGTGGATTGACTCCGGGTCACCACCGTGTTCACCACAAATCCCAAGCTTGAGATCTGGTCGCGCCTGCCGGCCTTCGCGAACCGCGATGTCGACCAGGCGACCAACACCATCGGCGTCAAGGGTCTCAAATGGTGAGATTGTCAGCACACCCTTTTCCAGATAAGCCGCGAAAAATGCTGCTTCCACGTCATCGCGGCTGAACCCCCATGTGGTCTGGGTTAGGTCATTGGTGCCAAAGGAGAAGAAGTCAGCAACTTCTGCTATTCGATGGGCGGTGAGGGCGGCCCGCGGTAGTTCGATCATCGTGCCGATCGGCATCCTTAGGGACCGGCCCGATTCGGCACTGACTTCAGCGAGTACTTGCTCGATCTCCTCGCGGATGAGAGTCAACTCGCGTGCTGAGCCAACAAGCGGCACCATTATTTCAGCATTTGGACGGCCGCCGGCTTCCAAGCGGGCGATAGTCGCCTCGGCTAAGGCCCGCACCTGCAGGGCGTACAGCCCGGGGATAACCAGCCCCAACCGAACACCGCGCAATCCGAGCATCGGGTTCGACTCATGGAGTCGGTTAACCGCGGCCAACATCCGATCATCAGCGCTGTGGTCCTCCCCGCGCTCCTGCGCCAGCGCGACGCGAACCATCAATTCTGCGCGGTCCGTCAAAAACTCGTGAAGCGGTGGGTCCAGCAGGCGCACGGTCACGGGCAACCCATCCATTGCCGCCAAAATCTCAATGTAGTCTTTACGTTGCAACGGCATCAATGCGGCAAGTGCTTCCTCGCGTTCAGTAGTTGTCTCGGCTAGGATTACGCGCTCAATCAACTCACGGCGCTCACCAAGAAACATATGCTCGGTCCGGCATAGGCCGATACCTTCGGCTCCGAGCAGCCTGGCCCGCACCGCATCCTCCGGGGTGTCAGCGTTCGCGCGCACCCTTAGCTTTCGGACCTGGTCTGCATATTTTAGGAGGCGATCAACACAGCTAACTACCGCCGCGTCATCTGCATTTAGCGACGGCAGCACGGAGTCGATTCCGTCGAGCAGGTAGCGGACCACCGGCGAGGAGGACACCGGCAACTCGCCAAGGAATACCTCACCGGATGCCCCATCCAATGAAATGAAGTCACCTGCCCGGATGGTCCACATCGTGCCGTCTTCGGATGTGACGGTCGCAATACCTTCCACCTCATTGACTATTAGGGCATCGGCGCCGCAGACCGCCGGCTTGCCCATCCCCCGCGCCACCACGGCCGCATGACTGGTCTTCCCACCGCGACTTGTCAAGATCCCGACAGCGGCTACCATCCCTGCGAAATCATCTGGGTTGGTCTCTCGCCTTACGAGTACCACTGACTGGCCCGCCTCCGTCAATGCCACCGCCCGGGCTGGATCAAACACCACCTGCCCGACCGCCGCACCAGGTGATGCTGCGATCGCCTTGGTAATGAGCGTTCGATCAATACCCAAGGTGAGTTGGGGCACCAGTAACTGCGAAAGCTGAGAGCCGCTGACTCGAGCCAGTGCCTCATCCTCGGTTATTAGACCTTCGTCTAGGAATTCACAGGCAATCCGAAAGGCTGCGCCCGCGGTTCGTTTGCCCACCCGCGTTTGAAGCATCCAAAGTTTTCCGCGTTCAACAGTGAACTCGATATCGCATAGGTCTCGATAATGGGTCTCAAGGCGGCGCATTGTAAACGCCAACTGTTCGGCGACCTCATGGTTTTGAATAGCAAGATCAGCCAATGTCAACGTGTTGCGAATCCCCGCGACTACATCTTCGCCTTGAGCATTTGGTAGGTAGTCCCCGTAGTGTCCCGCAGCACCAGTGGCCGGATCACGCGTGAATGCAACGCCGGTGCCTGAGTCCTCGCCCTGGTTGCCAAACACCATGGTGCAGATATTCACCGCAGTCCCAAGATCGTTGGGGATTCGCTCACGACGACGGTACAACTTTGCGCGATCGCCATTCCATGACTCGAAAACCGCGTGCACTGCCCGATCTAACTGCTCGCGCGGGTGCTGCGGAAACTCCCGGCCCGTTTGCTCGCGGATAATCTCTTTGTAGCGCTCAACCAAGCGTTGCAGGTCAACATCGTCAAGGGCACTTTCATTCGGCACCCCAGCGGCCGACACTGCACCTTCGAGTTCATTAGCAAATAGCGCCGGCTCAACCCCCATAACAGTTCGCCCGAACATCGATATCAACCGACGGTAGGAATCCCAAGCGAACCGAGAATCACCCGTAATATCAACAAGACCTTTTAACGAGGCGTCGTTTAGGCCCACATTCAAGATCGTGTCCATCATCCCCGGCATCGAAAACACTGAACCAGATCGTACGGACACTAAGAGCGGGTCGTGTAAATCTCCAAGACGGCGATTTAGTTGATCCTCCAATCGGCGCAGCGCAGCTGTTACCTGAACCCGCAGATTAACCGGCTCCTGCCCGTGTCGCAGGAACCACCGGCAGGCATCGGTCGTGATCGTGAAACCAGGTGGCACCGGCAGCCCAAGGCGGGTCATCTCTGCGAGGTTTGCCCCCTTGCCGCCGAGGAGGTCCTTTTGCTCACGACCCCCTTCGGTGAAGTCGAAAACGTACCGGGTATCCGCCATTTCTAGTTCATAAACAGCAGGCGCACGCGACTAGTGCCCGCGGTAGCGCCGCCCGGAGCGACATTGGTGAATTTGATTACCGTTATCCCCGAGTGCATCGGAATGACTTGTACCACCGTGTTACCTCCCTTACCCGGGCTAGCCTCACTCGGTGCCACGTACTTGGCATCCGACACCGCGGCTTGTGCGGTGTTCGTCAAGGTGGTGACGGTGTAGGAGTAGCCCGTGGTGGCATTGGATGGGATCTTAAAACGTACGTTGTTGCCAGCTGGCACCTTGACGGTCCGGGCACCGGACTCCGGGATCGACTTCACCAAAGTGACGTCATCCGCCGCACTCGCGACACCTGACATCGAAAGGGCAACTGCCAGCCCAGACACCCCAACAACCAATAGTCCAAGAATTCGCACAACACTCTCCATGGCTCGCACCCGAAAGCAGCAAGGGGCCACCTTTAAAACCCCCTCTGCCCCATATCCTACAAACATCAGATGCTGGTCGCTCGCCTTTCGTGACACAGCGTCGTACTCTTTTTGACCGAACCCAGGTGATCTGGGCCAGGTCCGCAAAAGGTGCGTCACTGGGCGAGGTGCTGTCGGGGTTTCTAAGCCCCGTCACTGACCCCAGACCGCCCTTGGGCTGGGGCAGTTGTTTTCGGTGGCCCTCCTCCTGCTCGGTGGCTATCCTTAGGTAACTCGTTTTACCCTGACGTCTCGGAGCACTCCAATGCAGACAATGTCCAGATTGCCCATGAATGACGGTCGACTGATTCCGCAGATCGGGTTTGGGGTTTGGCAGGTACCAGATGACGTGGTGGTCGATGCCACCCTCACCGCGTTCGAAGCCGGTTACCGCCACGTCGACACCGCCGCGGTCTATGAAAATGAGCGTGGTGTTGGTGAGGCAATTGCCCGCTCTGGGCTCGCGCGTGATGAAATCTTCTTGACCACGAAAGTCTGGAACACCGAACACGGCTACGACCAGACCCTTCGGGCCTTCGATAAGAGCGTCCGCCTGCTTGGTGTTAGCGAGGTCGACCTCTATCTCGTGCATTGGCCCGCGCCCGCCACCGGCGATTACCTGCAAACTTGGCGGGCCGTGATGACCTTGCATGAACAGGGTCGGGCCCGCTCAATTGGAGTATCTAACTTTCATGAGCAGTATTTATCCAGCATCATCGCCGAGACTGGCGTGGTGCCGGTTGTCGACCAAATTGAGTTACACCCGTGGTTACCGCAAGGCCCTCTACGAGCCGTTACCGCAGACCTTGGAATTTTGGTCGAAGCTTGGAGCCCGCTCGCATCAGGTGAATTGATTAGCAACCCGCTACTTAGCAAAATAGCGGCAAAGCACGCCAAGAGCACGGCTCAGATAATGATCCGCTGGCATTTGCAGTTGGGCAATGTCGTCTTACCAAAGTCCGTTACCCCAGATCGTATCCGACAAAACATCGACGTTTTTGACTTCGAGCTGACACCGGAAGACATGGTGGCGATTGGTTCACTGGAAAATGGACACCGCACCGGGCCAAATCCCGACGAGTTCATGTAACTTTGCTAACAGGCCCGCCAAGAAATCTCAAGCGACCCCGGGCGACGAAACGCAAAACCAGATGGCTCTATTACGCTGACCAGGGTCAGATCCGGTAGCCGGCTCAGGAGTTTTGCAACCGCGATCACCGTTTGAGTCCTGGCCAGGTGGACACCTAGGCAATGATGCTCGCCCGCCGAGAACCCCAATCCGTGCCGCGCATTGGCCCGATGGATATCGAAGGTCAACGGGTCGGCAAATACCTCAGGATCTCTATTGGCGGCGATAACCGAGATCCCTACGAATTCACCCGCCCCGATACTCACGCTGCCGATGGTCAACTCCTTGTCGATCCATCGCTCGATGAAGGCGACTGGTGGAATTAGTCGGATCGCCTCATCCACCGCACCGGGGATCAAAGTCGGGTTGGCTAGACACTGTTCCATGGAATCTGGGTGGGTGAGGAGAAGCAGTAAGGTTGACAACACCGAGGCTTGAATAGTTTCAACCGCCCCGAACATCACTACCCGAAGTTGCGCGACGACTTCGTCGTCGGTCAGCTCATTGCCTGGATCCGCAAGTACCTCGTTTGTCAACGACGCCTCCCCCGATTCCCGATGCGCATTTAGGCCCGCGAGTAACAATTTATTGAGCTGAACACGTGCCCGCTCGGCCCGTAGCACCGGCTCGGGATCACCGTCATAGACCATGGCTGCCGCAAAATCCGCGTAGTAAGCGTCAATTTGCGCACTTTCACCGAGCGGCAGTCCGATCACGTATCCCGCGACTGCGACTGCGAACTCGGCAGCGAATACCGAATGCAGCTCTGCCACCCCGGCTCCCGCAAATTGGTCAATGAGTCGGTCCGCCTGCTCACCAATGAAGCCACCAAAAGTCCGCTCTGCCTCGCGGGCCCGAAAGGGACGCTCAAAAGGAGCGCGCAGACGATCATGTGCCGGCGCATCCACCGTCAACATCATCGTGCCCAGTGCGGCTCGCACCATGTTCTGCTCGGCTTCGACCGTTGCCCCCGACTTCGGCAGCAACAGCTCACGCGCGCCGTCACGGCTTGTGATTAACCAGCCGCCAAGCTCCGGAAACCAAGTGACCGGTTCCTGCGCGCGCAACTCATCGAGCACATGCTCTCGGCCCGCATCCGCCATATCAGCCAGTGTGATCTTCGCGCCCATCGGAAACCGCGAGATTCGCAAGGACCTTTCGGCTTCACTAACTACGAACTGTGAAATCACAGATGCCCTCCAGCAGATTTGACCGGCCATGTCATGCTACGGGATCAGGGATTGTGCTCCCCACAAATTGATATCAGCGTCAATCGCGTACTGATCGATCTCGGCTAGCTCAGCCTCGGTGAATACCAGATTCGTGACTGCGCTCGCGGTCTCCTCAAGTTGCCGCCCGCTGCTTGCCCCCAGCAGGGTTGTTGTTACTCGTTCATCGCGCAGTGTCCAGGCGACGGCGAGTTGTGCTAAAGATTGGCCGCGTCGCGCCGCAATATCTGCTAAAGCTCGAACCCGGTTGATGTTCTCATCGCGAAGATGGAAGTCAAATAGGCTTTTGCCCTGCGCCGCCCGTGAATCCGATGGCACACCATCTAAGTATCTATCGGTTAGTAGCCCCTGTGCCAGGGGGCTAAAAGTAATACAGCCGGCCCCAACTTCTTGCAGTACATCAAGTAGTCCACCTTCCAGCCACCTGTTGAACATCGAGTACGAGGGCTGATGGATCAGCATTGGGGTGCCCAGATCCGCAAGTATGCGTGCAGCCGCCAAAGTGCGAGATGGCGAATAGGAGGAGATGCCGACATAAAGCGCTTTGCCTTGCTGCACCGCGGTGTGCAGGGCACCCATTGATTCTTTCAGCGGTGTATCGGCATCTGGCCGGTGGTGATAGAAAATATCGACGTATTCCAGCCCCAGACGCTCAAGGCTCTGATCGAGGCTGGCCAGCAGGTGCTTTCGTGACCCAAGATCGCCGTATGGACCGGGCCACATATCCCAACCCGCCTTACTCGAAATTACCAATTCATCACGTAGTCCGGCAAAGTCATCCCGCAAAATCTGCCCAATATTCAACTCGGCGGAACCGGCGGGCGGGCCATAGTTGTTGGCTAAGTCAAAATGCGTGATCCCCAGATCAAATGCCCGGTGCATTATTTCGCGCTGTGACTGCCTAGGTTTATCGTCACCAAAGTTGTGCCAAAACCCAAGTGAGATTGCAGGCAACCGCAGCCCACTAAAACCCGCGCACCGGTAAGGCATCCGACCGTCATAGCGCTGCGGGTCTGGAAGATAGGTACCCGACATGGGCTAAGGAATCAACTCCCGCGCGTCGATATTTTCCTGAGGCAGCGCGTACCCGGCGGTAGCGCATCGTGCCTCTACGCGATTGGCCTGCAATGTTAGGAGCTTTTTTTGCCTCTTCGATAGGGAGTCGATACCATCCCGCTTGCCAAATTTATCGAGGATCCTTTGCATCTTCTCGGCATTAGTGAGCACCTGCTGCGGTAGTTCACCAGAGTTCACCGCGTCACCTGCGGTACCCACCAAATCTGACAGTAGCTGCTGATACTCAACCAGCAACGCTCTGCGCTCCTTCTTGCCTACGTCCTTGACCCCGACTGCTACCGTGCTGCGCAATAAATCCAACTGGAAATAAGTTTCGCAAGTTGCTTGCGCATCAAAGGTTACGGCCGAATCTTCGCTGGGAGCGGCCAAGGCAGAGGATAAACTTGATATCGGGACGGGCCCCGGCTCCGATGAGCACCCCGCAAGCACCATGGCTCCCGCAAGCGCCACCGGTATAAATGCTCGCGCCTTGATCACTGCGCTGATGACCATGATCACTCCCTTGACCCGCCGGCGGCCGCAAATAGGCCCCGAGTGCCTTCACCATACGCGACAGCACCGTGTTCTTGCAGGTCTCTGTCCTAGAAATAAAAGCCATTTTGCCAAATAGCACCAAATTGTGGTGGTGACCGAAAGCCCGCTCCGCGGGCTGCAAGGGGTTAATTGAGGGATCGTAAGTACGCATAGCGCTGCTGCATAGCCAGTTGCGCGACCCTTGATTTCGGCGCCACCACTTCGTAGCCGTGGGGGCACCCAGGGCGAAGATGCAATTGGACATCACCGCCGGCCGAACTAATACGCTCCGCAAAATCACCATCCTCCGCGTAGAAAATATCGAGATCACCCACTTCGATATACACCGGTGGTAACCCACCAAGATCAGTTGCCCGCGCTGGCGCCGCATACGGGGAAACCGCCCCGGGGGCCGGGCTACCGAGTAGACACTGCCAACCGGTGATGTTGTCGTTGTAGGTCCAGTAGACAAATGGGCCGGTGAGCTTAGGGCCCGCTACCGGCGACGTCCTCGTGCGATCATCAAGCATTGGGTAGATGAGCATTGCCCCGGTTAGGTCAAAACCCTCGTCGCGCGACTTCAACATGACACCGGCCGCAATACCACCGCCCGCGCTGTCACCGGCGATGCCAATTCGATCCGGGTCAATCAGCAGCTCAGTTGCACTACTTCGCGCCCACGCTAGTGTCGAACTGACATCATCTACGGCGGCCGGAAACGGGTATTCAGGTGCTAATCGATAATCAACTGAAAGCACTGCGATATCTGCAAATACCGCATATTTCGAACACACCGAGTCATAAGCGGCCACCGTGCCCATAATCATTCCACCGCCATGGACATACACAATGAGTGCAGCCGACCGGCTCCCCCGCCGGCGATAAAGCCGAAGCGGTATCTGGCTGCCGTCGGGCCGCGGGCAATGCAATTGGGTGATCTCCACGTCAGTCGGTGCGGGTGCGTGCTTTTGCGTGATTGCCGCCAACGAGGCTTCCAGGGCAGTTGAGCGCTCGCGCCGACCGCGCCAGTCGCCAACCGGCAGCGGCTTTAACAGTCCAATCGTCGGTAGCAACCTAAGTGCCGCCCAGCGCACTTGCGGATCAATTTTCGGCGTTGGCTTCATGGACTTTGGCGGCCGGCAACTGGGGCGGTGGGTATTCGGCCGCCCAAGTGTCCGGTCACTTGGTCCTTAGGACGCTAGTGCCTTGGCCTTGAGTGCATCAAAGTCCTGCTGCGAGATGGTACCCGCATCCAAGAGCGCCTTTGCGGAGGCGATTTGGTCTGCAGGCGAGGAATTGCCAGCCATTGACTGGATATAGGCCTTCTGTTCACTTTGTACTTGTTCAACTTGCTTCTGGCGACGCCTTGCCATTCCGTTGCCTCGCACAATGACATAGATCAGCACGGTGATCGGCGGGAACAAGATCAAGAAGACGATCCACACCGCCTTGGCCCCGCCGCTTTCTTCATGGTCGCTGAACAGATCCAGCACCACCATGAAGAAGATCATAAAAAACATGATCATTAGGAATATGACAAGTAAAGTCCAGATTGATTCTCCGAGGTCCATGAAATTTCTTCTCCCTAGAATGACGGCATCAAGGACACTAGCAAGGTTCAGCCTTCAATGCATTGACCTCTGATCAACTGCAACCAGAAGTGCTGCCGCACCCTTCGCAGACATAGCAGCTGCCCGCCGGGCGCATCTTGATGCCGCAGGTCATGCATAGCGGTGCATCCGACGCGGTCCCGGTGATCTCCTCGAGGAGTTCAGCACTTGAGCGCGCCTTGCTCGTGACCTTGACCGGGTCGGAACCTGCTACCTTCGCAGCCCCCGTAGCCACCTCTGCCGTATCGGAGGCGTCAGCGATATCGACATCAAGATCAGCCGAAGCCGCCGGTGCGTACTGGGCGTAGTTAGCCCCAACCGTGGCTGCCCGCTCATCGGCGCTGTGAATTCCTAGCGCCGCCCGCTTTTCATAGGGCAGGTAATCCAGGGCCAGCCGCCTGAAGATGTAGTCCATGATCGACTGCGATATCCGGATATCGGGGTCATCTGTCATGCCGGCCGGCTCAAAGCGCATATTCACGAATTTGCTGACAAAAGCCTCCAGTGGCACGCCGTACTGCAACGCGATGCTGATCGCAATCGAGAACGCATCCATCACCCCGGCAAGGGTTGACCCTTGCTTGCCGAGTTTGAGGAAAACCTCCCCGAGGCCGTCATCGGGGTAACTGCCAGCGGTCATATAGCCCTCCGCGCCCGCCACCTGGAAACTCGTGGTCAAACTCGGGCGCGACTTCGGCAACCGCCGGCGCGTTGGCTGGCCAACCAGCTGCGCGATCGCCTCGGCCGTGCCATCGATAATTTCGTCAACTTTCGCGGACTTGCCATCAGATAACGGCTGGCCAACCTTGCAGTTATCACGGTAGATAGCCAGTGCCTTTATGCCGTACTTCCAGCCTTGGAAATAGATCTCCTCGACTTCTTCCACCGTAGCCGACTGCGGCATATTGACGGTCTTGGAAATAGCACCCGAGATGAACGGCTGAACCGCCGCCATCATGCGTACGTGGCCCATCGGGGTGATCGAGCGCACCCCCATGGCGGTGTCAAAAACCGGGTAATGCTCGGTCTTTAACCCTGGTGCATCAATCACGTGGCCATTTTCCGAGATGAACTCAACGATGGCTTCAATAGTCTCCTCGGTATAGCCGAGTCGGCGCAGTGCGCGCGGGATCGTCTGGTTGACGATCTGCATCGAGCCACCGCCCACCAACTTCTTGAACTTCACCAGCGAGAAGTCAGGCTCGACCCCGGTGGTATCGCAGTCCATCATGAACCCGATGGTTCCGGTTGGCGCTAACACCGAAGCCTGTGCATTGCGCCAGCCGTTCTTTTCGCCGATTTTCAGCCCTTGCTCCCACTCCCGGTGCGCGACCTTCATGATCGAGGTATCCAGGGTTGTCACCCCGCGGACATTGTCATTGGCCGACGCGTGCTTACGCATCACCCGCTTGTGACCGGTCTCATTGCGGGCGTAACCTTCATACGGACCAACGATGCCGGCTAGTTCCGCACTGCGCTTGTAGGCGGTACCAGTCATGACCGAGGTGATAGCTGCCGCCAACGCGCGACCACCATCTGAGTCATATGGCAATCCGGTCGCCATCAGCAGCGCCCCAAGGTTCGCGTAGCCAATACCCAATTGCCGGTACTTGCGGGTGGTATCGCCAATCGGCTCAGTTGGGAAGTCGGCGAAGGAGATTGAGATATCCATCGCGGTGATGATGATTTCTACTGCCTTGACAAAACACTCAGCATCGAAGGTGTCGTCCTCCTTGAGGAAGGTCAACAGGTTAAGGCTCGCTAGGTTGCAGGAAGAGTTATCGAGGCTCATGTACTCCGAGCACGGATTCGATGCATTGATTCGCCCAGTCTCGGGATTGGTGTGCCAATCATTGATCGTGTCGTCGTACTGGATACCAGGGTCGGCGCAAGCCCAAGCGGCCTCGGTCATCGTGCGGAACAAGGTCTTGGCGTCAACAGTTTCGACCACATGACCATCGGTGCGAGCGGTCAAGCCGAAGGGCTCACCATTTTCAACCGCCCGCATGAACATGTCAGAAACGCGCACCGAGTTGTTGGCGTTTTGGTACTGAACGCTGGAGATATCCTTGCCGCCCAGATCCATGTCGTAGCCGGCGTCGCGGAGGACTCGGATTTTGTCCTCTTCGCGGACCTTGGTCTCGATGAATTCCTCGATATCTGGGTGGTCCACATCAAGGACCACCATTTTGGCGGCTCGACGTGTTGCACCACCGGATTTGATGGTGCCAGCTGACGCATCAGCGCCGCGCATGAAAGACACCGGCCCAGATGCCGTACCACCCGATGATTTAAGCAGCTCTTTACTCGAGCGAATGCGGGACAGATTCAGACCGGCCCCCGAACCGCCCTTGAAGATCATGCCTTCTTCGCGGTACCAGTTCAAGATCGACTCCATGCGATCATCGACACTGAGGATGAAGCAGGCACTGACCTGCTGCGGGGACACGGTGCCGACGTTGAACCAAACCGGAGAATTGAAACTAAACACCTGGTTTACCAACATGTGTGTCAACTCATGCTCGAAAATCTCGGCATCCTTGTCGTTGCGAAAATACCCGTGCTCCTTACCAGCTTTGGTGTAAGTCAGCACCACTCGGTCAATGAGTTGCTTAAGGCTCCACTCGCGCTGTTCGGTACCAACCGAACCGCGGAAGTACTTGGTAGTGACGATTGTTGATGCGTTAACGCTCCAAAAATCAGGGAACTCAACCCCGCGCTGCTCAAACACCACTTCGCCGGTCTTCCAGTTGTTCTGCACCACATCGCGTCGTTCCCAGGTAATCGCGTCGTAGGGGTGCAGGCCCTCGGTGGTGTAAACGCGCTCCATCACTAGACCCGGCTTTTGTAAAGTGTTGTGAATGAAGCCGGTGCCTGTGCTGGTGGTGATCGTCATCATGGTGCCTTTCGCGTCGCGCGGTTAACTGGACTGGGAAGATTTTTTGGTGGCTGTCGAAATGGTTGGTTCCTGGCCAAGTGGTTCACCCTCGGCGCGCAAGAGTGCGATCTCAGCCTCAAAATCCTCGAGGTTGTCAAATGAGCGGTACACGGACGCAAAACGCAAGTAGGCCACCTCGTCGAGTTCACGAAGTGGGCCAAGAATCGCCAGACCAACTTCCATTGCGGGGATTTCGGCGATACCGGCCGCGCGGACCGAATCTTCTACGCGCTGCGCCAACCTGCCTAGATCATCCTCGCTGACCGGGCGTCCTTGGCACGCCTTGCGCACCCCGCCGATCACCTTGGCACGACTAAATGGCTCTTGGACGCCGGACCGCTTAGCCACGAGCAACATCGTGTTCTCCGCGGTAGTAAACCGCCGGCCGCAGGAGGAACACTCACGACGGCGCCGAATTGCCGCGCCATCATCGGTTGTCCGGGAGTCCACCACCCGGGAGTCATCTTCCTTGCAAAATGGACATCGCACCTTGTGTACCTCCCCTCCCTTTCGGCCCTTACTTCACTTGCGTCACACCTTGTCGGAGATTTCTCCTACCCGCGGGACCGATCTTGGGGACGTCCTGTGGATACCCTGTGGAGCCGTAACCACAACCTGTGGAGGATCCACCGGGCTGCAACTACTACATCTTGCGGTCCTGAAGGTATCGGGGATTCCAGCCGAACGCAAGGCGCCGGCCTCGGCGCGTCGTGGCTAGTTTTGGGCAGGCCCCACCGACTCGGGCCCGTCGGGAGCCCAATTGCTCGCCAATTGGGTGATTTGGGCGGTGGCGACCTGCGGATCCATCCCCTGCCCCACGGCATAACCCACCAGGTAAGTGGTCAGCGGGGCTGCGGGCCGTTCAATTTGATGTGCGGCAACCCTCGCTAGATCAAGTAGTGCCTCGACATCGACCGGCGTTTTGAGCCCAAGTTCACGGCTCACTGCGTCGACCCACTCTTGGGTATTGCTCATCTGCTCACTCCTTCTACTTGGTCCAGTGACTCTGGGCTTCTTGGTCCAAAAACTCAGCGCGCTGTAGATCGGCCGGCGTATCAATATCAATGAGCAACTTGGCAAGTTCATCGGGTAATCGCACCCGCTGAAGATTCAAGGACCCCAAGACTTGATGTAAAGGCGCATCGACGACCGAGCCAAAAACCGCCATCGCAGTCCTAAGCGCTGCGGTCTGGTAAATGCCGCAAAGCCACTGCTCTTTGCCAATAAGGTCAATGGGAATGAAACCGTCAGCTTTCACCCCGTCGGTGAGTTGCGCTAAATACGCAATAACCGGTGGTGCAAACGGCATGTCAACCGCCACCACCGCCACCCATGGCGACATGATGACACCAAGTGCCGCATTGATTGCGGCCGCTGGGCCCCCTTGGACTTCCGGGCCAATAACAATGGGCGCCTTTGGGAACGAATCAAGAAGTCGATCGAGCAGTGCAACTTTGTTGACCTGCGCCTTGGCTTTGTCCGTCCCGAGTCGACTACTGCGTCCGCCCGTCAAGATTACATATGCAACCTCGGTGGCGCCCGCATCGGTCATGGCGCTCCGGCAATGCGAGCTGACCCAGAGTAGAGATTAAATGTGGTACCCCTGACAAAACAGGCCAAAGTTAGGTTGGTCGCCCGCGCCAATTCAATTGCCATCGAGGTGGGTGCAGATACTGAGGACAAAATCGGAATACCGGCGGTCGCGGCCTTTTGCACCAGCTCGAAGGAGGCCCGGCTACTTACCTGAAGTACCAAGTCAAACCCCGGTAACCGGCCCGCCCGCAGGGCCCAACCGATGACTTTGTCCACCGCATTGTGGCGGCCCACATCCTCGCGCACATGCAGTCGCTCGCCGGTGCTAGCAACAAATAGGGCGGCCGCATGCAGCCCACCGGTCCGACCGAATCCGCGCTGAGCCGCACGTAATTGCTCCGGAAAGCCTAGGAGCGTTGCCGCGTCGACAGTAGTTGTCACGTCATTAAGTGGCCAGGTGCACCTACTCAAAACATCAAGATTGGTATCCGAACCGCAAACCCCACAACTACTACTCGCGGCATAAGCTCGGGCCAGCGGTGCTTCGATTCCTGGCCGCAAGGTGACCTCGACCGAGGTGGCCCGATCTAGGCCCTCGCCGCCACTGCGCTCTTGGGCGCTAAGGACCTCATCCGCGGTGGTGATCGCACCTTCACTAACCAACCAGCCCAGTGCCAGATCAATGTCATCCCCGGGGGTGCGCATGGTCAACCAGGGTGGGCAGCCTGCAATGCGAATCTCAAGTGGCTCTTCGACAGCTACCTCATCGGCAACCTGAGTGCGCACCCCACCGGCAACCCGCTCAACCCGATACCGGCCAACTGCAGACATGGGCACTCCGTCGGGGTTGCAAACACCTTAGACACTTGATGTTAGTCCTGCGGCAGTTAGTTGACGACCGGAACCACTAGGGATTGGCCCGGAATGACCAAGGCATCTGCTAGGCCATTTAGGTCGCGGATTCGGCTCACGATCTCCCGGGGATCATGCCCCGGCGCCACCTGCTGCGCGATCGACCACAAGGACTCACCTTTTTGGACGACCACCACCGCGGCCACCGGACCTGCACCCGGCCCGGGTACCTCACCGGTGGCTTCGGCCGTGAACCCACCGGCAGCCACTACCAGGGTGAACAGGACCAAAATCGTGGCAACCAGAAGTAGTACCCGCCCCCGGATCGTCAGCCGCAGGGGCCGGTTTGCTGGCCGCCTGGCGTTGGCCGTGGATCGGTGTCGCTGGTTTGCTGGGAAGGGCGCTGGGAAGGGCGCTGGGAAAGGCGCTGGGAAAGGCGCTGCGATTGACATGGGGTGGTCCTTTCAATACTGGCCTAGGTGAGCCGGTTTTAGTTGACTATGCCCTATCGAACGGGTGTACGATCGAACACATGTACGATTTCTAGCACGAACCGCCCGACACGTCCAGCCGACATTCGAACATATGTTTGAATTCTTTGGAAATTTTCGCTAGGTTCGGTCCTACCTTGAACCTGGGGTCTGACAATCGCCCGAATTCCGCGGATTTTGGCCGATTTAGCCCCACTAAGCGATTGGAGCCCCCGTGGCCACTGGTGTGAGTGAACTTCCTGATGGCCCACCCGATGAGTCCGGCCTGACCCAGCGGCAGCGGGCCATCCTCGAGGTCATTCGCGAGACCGTTGAGCGCCAGGGCTATCCCCCCAGCGTCCGCGAGATCGGCGAAGGTGTCGGTTTGACCTCGCCGAGCAGTGTGGCGCATCAACTTGGTACCTTGGAAAAACTCGGCTACTTACGCCGCGACCCAAACCGGCCGCGGGCCTTGGTGGTTGCCGAGCCCACGAATCCAGCCCAAGCCCTTATCCCGACTCGCCTCCGGTTAGTCGAAAAGCCGCTACCCGAACCTGGCTTGGCCTATGTGCCCGTACTTGGCCGCATCGCGGCCGGTGGCCCAATTTTGGCCGAACAAGAAGTCGAAACCGTCTTCCCACTGCCACGTGACCTTGTTGGTGAAGGTGAGCTTTTCTTACTCAAGGTCGTCGGCGACTCGATGATCGACGCCGCCATCTGCGATGGGGATTGGGTTGTCGTTCGGCAGCAGCCCACGGCTGAGGCCGGAGATATCGTGGCGGCACTGCTAGATGATGAGGCCACCATTAAGACTTTCAAACGACGCGACGGTCATATTTGGTTGATGCCGCATAATCCGGCATATGAGCCGATTCTTGGGGATGAAGCCACCGTAATGGGCAAAGTCGTTTCAGTGTTACGCCGGTTGTAGTTGCTGCATATACGAAGCAACGCAGTAACTAGGGTCAATGATACGTGATTTCGCAAAGTACCTAAACTGCCCAACGTTCTCGCCTTCACGGCGCGACACTGGCGATGATCTCGAAATCCAGATCACCAGGAATCGACATCGGGGTCGATCGTCGATCCCGGAATACCATCTAGCAGGAATCCCAAAGCCCCGATCTGGTGGTCATCTAAGTAGTTAACCCAAATTGAGGTGTCAACAAGCAAACGCGTCTTGTTCACCTAGCGCCGACTAGGGCAAACTTCGGCCCGGCGCCTCATCGCGCAAGCGCTCCAAAGCCCCAACCACTTTGGCGCGATCTGTGGTGTACCAAAAAGGCGGCAAACTCGCGCGTAGTGCCTGTGCGTACCCGGCAGTGGCCAGCCGCGAATCAAGTACCGCGACCACTCCCTTGTCCTCCATACCGCGAATAAGTCGACCCGCGCCCTGGGCCAGCAGCAGGCCGGCTTTAGGGACAGCTATCGACCTAAACCCCGAACCACCAGCGTCATCCACTGCACGTTGCCGAGCGGCCATGAGGGGGTCATCGGGACGGGGGAACGGAATTCGATCAATAATTACACAAATACACGAGTCCCCAGGTACATCAACCCCTTGCCATAGCGAAACCGTGCCAAGCAGCACCGTGGCCGGGTCGGCGGCAAACTTTTGTACCAACGAACCAACCGCATCACCTTTGCGTTGCACCAGCAGCGGGGTAGCCAAGGTATCAAGCCGCACGCGCAGGAAGTCTGCGGCGCGCTCAACCCCACGCCAACTTGAAAACAGGGCCAGGGTTCGACCCCCGGCCGCCTCGATCAGTTCTGCCAGTTCGTCTAGAGCCTCCATCGCAATACCATCGCGCCCGGGAGCCGGTAGATCCGCAGCAACGTACAAGATCCCCTGCGCCGCGTGATCAAATGGCGAACCGACATCCATCGTAGTGACAATTTGATCAGCTAACCCGAGCGACATCACCAAGGCATCAAAGGCACCGCCCACGGTTAAAGTTGCACTTGTCATCACAACTGGAGTTCTACTAAAGAGCGCTTCGCGTAAAAGTCCAGCAACCGACAGCGGTGCCATCTTCAACACCGCGGCCCGATTCTCGCCGGGATCAATCCAGACCACATCTCGAGCCCCCGCGGTCAGTAGGCTCCCCGCGACATCATGCACATCCTCCAGTGCGCCCCGAGCATGCTGTTTGGCAGCTAGCACATCGGAGTCTTTGTCCTTATCGACATTTAGTGCGGTAATCGCGGTGGCGCAAGCATCGCGGATTAGCGTCAGCGCAAGTACCAACTCTCGACCGAGTGGATCTAAACGGGTAGGCCCGCTTAAATCAGCCGCGGTGAACCTTAGTGCGTCATCGAGGTCATCGGCCGCCCGCTGCAAGAGTTCGATACTTTTTGGGTCAAGTAGTTTTCGGCTGCGCGAACCCGCTTTCTCCACCATGGCAACCGACAACTCACCGGTAACGGCTGCCGTTGCCCGGTCAACAAGTTCATGACCTTCGTCGATCACCACCCCGGCATGCTCCGGCAGCACCGGGATACCTTCAAGGGCGTCAATCGCCAACATTGCGTGATTGGTCACGACAATGTCCGCCTCCTGGGCAATCAGGCGGCGTTTGGCGGTGAAACACTCCTGGCCGAAACTGCACTTTGTCTCACCGATGCACTCGCGTCGGCCCACCGACAAACTACGCCAAACGCGCGGATCGATCTCATCTGGATACTCATCGCGATCACCGGTACTCGTTAGCTCCGCCCAGGCCCGAACTGCCACCACCTGCTTCCCGAGTGCACTCTTTGGGGCGCTAAATAGGGCAGCACTTTCGTCCTCGGGTATCGCACCGTGGAGCTTTTGCAAGCAAACGTAGTTATTACGGCCTTTTAGTACCGCGTAGGTGACCGGACGCTCCAATAATGGCTCTAGGGCACTGGCCAGTAACGGCAGATCGTTGTCAATTAACTGCTTTTGCAGTGCCAGGGTAGCCGTGGCAACCACGATGGCCTGGTGACGTGAAGTGGCGTAGAGGGCGGCTGGGACCAGGTAACCCATCGACTTCCCCGTGCCGGTGCCAGCCTGCACGATCAGGTGGCCGGCACCCGCGAATGATCCACCAACCGCATTGGCCATTAAATGCTGGCCCTGTCGGCTATCACCGTTGATGGATTCAATGACTAGGTCTAACGCGTCATCGATTGTTGGGCTTTCACTCATCCGCTGCCTGCAGCAAGTCGGTCGCCAGTTGCTCCGGGACTCGGGCGGTGAGATGGGTCCCAGCCTCAATATATTCGATAGTTAGCACATCACCCTGGGAATGTGCCCTAGAAATAAGGTCACCGCGTTGGTATGGCACAACAACATCGATATCGCGCAGCCGACTTGGTAGATCCGCTTCGATCGCCAAGAGCAGGGCGTCAATACCCTCGCCGGTCTCCGCTGAAACCACCAATGCATGTGGTTCGACTCGCAGCAGCTGCGTCACCTGCTCTGGGTCTGCAATATCGGCCTTATTTATCACAATCAGCTCCCGGACGTTCCCGGCGCCAATTTCGTTTAGTACTTCACGGACCGCACTTATCTGCTCAAGCGGTGCATCATCGGAGCCATCGACAATGTGCAAAATTAGATCAGCGTCCTTAACTTCCTCGAGAGTGGACCGAAAAGCTTCAATAAGTTGATGGGGAAGATGTCTGACGAATCCAACGGTGTCAGCGAGGGTGTAAGCGCGACCCGCCGGCGTGCGTGTCTTGCGAACTGTTGGATCAAGGGTAGCAAATAGCGCGTTCTCCACCAACACGCCTGCGCCGGTTATTCGATTCAGCAGGCTGGACTTACCGGAGTTCGTGTACCCGGCAATCGCCACCGCGGGGATACCTGCACGATGCCGTGCTGCTCGCTGGGTGATTCGGGATTTCTCCATCTGTTTGAGTTCCCGCCGAAGTTTCGTCATTTGCATTCGGATTCGGCGTCGATCGGTCTCGATCTTGGTCTCGCCCGGCCCCCGGGTGCCAACACCTCCGGTGGCTCCACCGGCACGCCCCCCGGCTTGGCGTGACAGCGACTCACCCCACCCACGCAGCCTTGGCAATAGATATTGCATCTGCGCCAAGCTCACCTGTGCTTTGCCTTCCCGGCTGCGCGCATGTTGGGCAAAGATGTCAAGAATCAACCAGGTGCGATCGACCACCTTGACTTTCACGATTTCTTCGAGCTTTCGCAGTTGCCCAGGTGTTAACTCACCATCGAAAATTACGGTGTCAGCCTCGTAAGCAATGACTATCTCGCGGAGCTCGCCTGCTTTACCGGAGCCGAGGTAAGTTGCAGGGTCCGGGGTATCGCGCCGTTGAATGACGCCCTCCAGCACCACCGACCCGGCCGTCTTCGCCAACAGCGCCAGTTCAGCCAAACTCCGGTCGGCTGCCCGCACCGTACCTGATGTCCAAACACCGGCGAGCACCACGCGCTCCAGCCGCACCTGCCGGTACTCAACTTCGGTGACGTCCTGGAGTTCAGTTGAGAGCCCGGCGACCCGGCGCAGCGCATGACGCTCAGCAAGTTCAAGTCCAGCCATCGCCGAGTCATCGGCGTAGGTGAAGGCGTCATCGGGATTCATGTACTGCTAAGGGTGCCATGGGTGGGGCCATCCCCCAAATGGTCATCCACAGCGCCCTTGAGGCAACAAGGCCGTCCCGCGGGCAACTAGGTCGGCCGGCCCGGTCAATAACAGGTGTCCTTCGGCGGTTTCGGTTACATAGACCGTGCCGCCGGACACATCAACGGTCGTGGTGAGCGGGAGCACCGGCTCCCCAGCGCGCCGGGCATTAACCCAGGCCACCGCGCAGGCACCGGTGCCGCAGCTTTGAGTTTCACCCACCCCGCGCTCGAATACGCGCATCGCTACGTGACCAGCCGCCACCTCCACCACGAACTCCACATTTACCCCATCGGGGAAGGTGCTGCCCGGGGTTACCTCAGGGGCAACTAGCAGCGCACCGGCATCTGCGAGTGCATCAACGAAAACGACGGCGTGTGGATTTGGCACTAGGACCGGCACAAAAGGCCAGGTACGTGCCTCAACGGTTACGGCCAGCACCCCAGTAGCAGCCCTAGATGATGCCCGCCCCATGTCGATGGTGACGCTTAAGTCGGAGTTCATAGTCACCGGAAACAGGCCACCGCGTGTCGCGATATTTACTTCACTATCGGTGATGAGGCCGGTTGCATCGAGATAGCGGACAAACACCCGGGCACCGTTGCCACACATCTCGGCCAAACTGCCGTCGGCATTTCGGTAATCCATGAAGAACTCCGCCCCGGCGCTTTGGTCGATGAACTCCGGCAAGTGCTTGGTACGTACGACGCGCAGGACGCCATCTGCGCCGATGCCTTTGCGTCGATCACACAGGAAACGCACCTGCTCTGCGGTTAGATCAAGTAGCCCATCAATATCGGGGATGATCAAAAAGTCATTGCCCGTGCCATGGCCCTTGATGAATTTAACTTCGTTTAGCGGAGCCATTGGCTCAGTCTAGTTGCCATTTCGCACGGCAGCCGCTAAATACCCGAGCCGCACCTGCTCGAGTACCGCCGGCCAAGTCTGGGCTGGCGGGGTGGCCAAATTATGTGCAACTAGTGCACCGAGCAGCTCGCGGTCGCGGGCCAGGCGAATGAGCGCCGTAGTCAGCCCAGCATCATCTGCAGCTATTAGACCCTCCTTACCATCGGTGATGAACTCCGTGGTGCCGGTGCCGGCGCGGGCCACCACGGGTAGTCCGGCACTCCTAGCCTCCAAAGCCGCTAGGCCAAACGACTCCTTGATTGATGGCTGAATAAAAACATCACTGTTGGCAAACACAATTTTTATATCACCGGCATCCAGGCGGCCGGTGAATGTGACGGCACCAGATAGCCCATGATCTCGCGTGAACTTCTCTGCCCTTGAGCGAACCGGGCCATCGCCAATTACCGTGAGGGAAATTCGTCGATCACTGCGCCTTGCTTGATCTATCACTCTAAGTAACGCAATTATCCGCTTGCGTGGCGCTAATCGCATGACTGTCACCACTTTGAGTTCACTGTCATCGCGCGGGGGGCGCTCAACTTGCCACTGACTTGGGTCTATGCCGTTGGGCACTACGAGTACCTCGCCAACATCTGGGACCGTGGCAGCAATCAGGTCGGCTGCATTACGACTAACCGCCGAAACCTGCATCCCCCAACGCGATAGCCGGCCGATTTCATAGGTAGCCCGGAACGCGGGGCGCGCCAGTGGGCCCCACATGCTGTGTACCGTGATCAGGGTAGGGATTGACAGTTCGTGGGTGGCCCGTAATGCCCCCCAGGCAAATGGCGAAATCACGCCAGTGTGCACATGGACCACATCTACAGCATTCGCGGTTAGCAGGTCGCCGACATGGGCCCGAGTACGTAAGTGAATCGGCAGGTCAAATGGCAGTCGCATCGCCACCCGGTGCACGTAAATGCCATCGATCTCCTCCCCGTCCAGGATTTGCGACCGCGTCGGCACCCCTTGGTGCCCAGGGGTCGCGGTAATGACCCGCACTTGATCCCCGGCGCCGGCCTGGGCCCGGGCCAAGGCCCGCACCTGCGACTCAATACCGCCCGTCCGGGGCAGGTAGCAGTCACTGACATGCGCAATTCTCACTCTTGGACCGTACGGCACAATGTCCCCATCATGATGTCCCACCCGCCGCACACTTTGGTCTTCGTGCATGCGCACCCAGATGATGAGTCCCTGCTCACCGCCGGCACCATGGCCAAAGCCGTAGCCGCAGGGCAGCGGGTCGTCCTGATCGTGGCGACCAATGGCGAAGCCGGCCTCACCTCTTCGCACCTAGCCACTGGCCTTGGCCTACGCCGGCGCGCGGAGTTGGCCGCCGCCGCCGATGCCCTAGGTGTGCACCGAGTCGTGGCCTTGGACTACCCAGATTCTGGCCTAAACGGTGAAAATGCCGAGGGTTTCGCCCACCTTGACCGGTTCACCATCGCGAAGAGGATCGCTACCATCTTGGACGAGGAAAGTGCCGACATCCTGATCGGCTACGACCCCGCGGGGGGATATGGGCACCCCGACCACCTGCAGGTGCACCGGGCCACCCGGGCCGCCGCGGTATTAGCTCAGCGCCCCCCACAGTTATTCGAGGCGACCTTGCCGCGCGAGCCCATCGCCAAGGTGGTGCGGCTAGCCGCCAAATTGCACCTGACCCCAAGTGACTGGCCTGACGGTGAATTCGACCATGCCTGGACCCCTAGGGCGGAAATCACGCATCGGGTCGATATTCGCCCTTTTATGGGCGCGAAGCGCCAGGCGTTGCGGGCGCATGCATCCCAAGCTGGCGCTGATGGGACCGTGCGCACCCTCGCGGTACTTACCCGAGTACCGGGACCACTGGCTACCCTGCTGCTCGGGACCGAGTACTACGTCAAAGTTTCGGACCCCAAGAGTGCCAAGACTCGTGCTTCGGCATCTGAAGTGTCGTAATCGATCCAGTGAATTCGCTGGTCCCGGCGAAACCAGCGCTGCTGTCGCCGGGCAAATTTTATTGTTGCATCAATTGTCGCCCGCTTAGCTTCTGACTCAGTGCACTGCCCAACTAAATAAGACAGCACTTGAAGGTATCCCAGCGCCCTTGATGCGGTGCGCCAATTCGCCAACCCCGACTCCGCAAGTTCGCGCACCTCGTCAACAAATCCCGCCGCCCACATTTGCTCGACTCGATCGGCAATTCGTTGGTCGAGGACCTCACGTGCGATCTCCAGCCCCACTCGGACCGTGGGATAAATTGAGACCGGTGGTGGCAATGTCGCAGTAAAGGGTTCACCCGTTAATTCAATTACTTCAAGGGCCCGCACAATTCGCCTACCGTTAGTCGGCAGGATCGCTGCCGCGGCCACCGGGTCGACACCTGCTAGGCGCGCATGCAACACAGCGGGTCCAGCCGATTGCAGTTCTGCCTCCAGGTTTGCACGAACTATTGGATCGGTGCCAGGGAACTGCAAATCGTCCAAGACCCCCATGACATATAAACCGGAACCTCCAACAACTATCGGTTGAGCGCCGCGAGATATGACATCATCGATTGCAAACCGTGCCACCTGTTGGTATTCCGCGACGGCCAGCTCGTGGTCCGGTGGCCAAATGTCAACTAGGTGGTGCGTAACTCCAGCACGCTCGATCAGGTTCGGTGTAGCAGTCCCGATGTTCATACCAACATAGATTTGCATCGAGTCAATGTTGATGATCTCACCCCGGCAGCTTTTCGCCACGGCAACCGCCAACGCGCTTTTCCCGACCGCAGTTGGGCCAACGATCGCTAGCACGTTCATTTATGACTCACACTGGACGCAGTGCGGGCAATCCCAACAAAACGGAGTTATCCACCGGCTGCTCACCCAAATCACCGGCCCGCGTTCGCCGCACCGCGATAACTCGGTCGGCAACTAGATGATGGGGTGCGGCGTAGGTCACCTCCGCGGTGACAATGTCACCGGGTCGAGGGACACCAAACTCCGAAGCTTGAGCCACATGCACTAGGCGGTTATCGGGGGCGCGCCCTGAGACTCGTTCGGTTTTAACATCCTTTCGACCCTCACCACCTGCCACCAGAACGTCAACGGTTCGCCCAATGAGGCGCTTGTTTTCGGCCCAAGCAATATCGTTGGCAACATCGACCAAACGCAGGTACCGATCCTGCATCACCTCGTGCGGGATTTGGCCCGGCATTGCGGCCGCGGGTGTGCCTGGTCGCTGCGAATACAAGAAGGTGTAGGCACCAGCAAACTTCGCCTCCCGAACCACGTGCACTGTCTGCTCGAAATCTTCCTCGGTTTCACCGGGGAAGCCAACGATTATGTCGGTGGTAATCGCCGCCTCGGGCATGACCTTGCGCACCTTTTCAATTATCCCTAAATAACGCTCCTGGCGATAAGAGCGCCGCATTGCTTGCAAAATCGAATCCGAACCAGATTGCAAGGGCATGTGCAACTGCGGCATGACATTTGCAGTCTCGGCCATCGCGTCGATTACATCATCGGTGAAGTCACGTGGATGTGGACTGATGAACCGTACCCGCTCCAGGCCCGGGATTTCACCGCAGGCGCGCAACAGTTTCCCGAAAGCCCTGCGGTCGCCAAATTCAACTCCGTAAGCATTTACATTTTGGCCAAGTAGCGTGATCTCCAAAACCCCTTGATCGACCAGCATGCCAATTTCGGCAAGAATGTCACCGGCTCTTCGGTCCTTCTCGGTGCCGCGCAGCGCGGGCACAATACAAAATGTGCAGGTGTTGTTACACCCAACGCTGATGGAGACATAGGCCGCGTAGGCCGCGTCGCGTTTTGTCGGCAGACTCGATGGAAAGACTTCTAGGGCTTCCTTGATTTCAAGTTGTGCTTCGCCTTGAATGCGGGCTCGCTCCAGCAGCAGCGGCAGCGAACCGATGTTGTGGGTGCCGAAGACCACATCCACCCAAGGGGCTTTGCGGAGAATCTCGCCCTGATCCTTTTGCGCCAGGCAGCCGCCGACTGCGATCTGCATTCTGGGATTGGCATCCTTAACCGGCACCAGATGACTTAAGTTTCCGTACAGGCGATTGTCAGCGTTCTCGCGCACGGCGCAGGTATTGAAGACAACAACGTCAGCCACCTCGCCATCAGTGACCGGAAGGTAGCCAGCGGACTCCAGTAGCCCGGCGAGCCTCTCTGAGTCGTGCACGTTCATCTGGCAGCCGTAGGTACGTACCTGATAGGTCCGCGGAGCCAGCGCCGGAGAGGAGGTCGTCACGGTCCCTGAGTCTAAGGAGTGAGGGGGGATAGTCCCGCAGATAGCCGCCTCTCACCTCACGAAGCCAATGGCGCGGCCAAAAGCGGAATGGCGGATGCTCCCTTGCCCCCTGGCCACTTGGCCCGGTGAGCACACCGCGGAGATGATCCAAAATTCGACAGCAATAGTGGGTTTCAACTTCACGCTGTCTATGGCGTCTGGCAGGCTACTGCCGGCGGCACCTGCTACGTTCCAGCCCGCAGCGCGTCGACGAATACAGGTAGTTACTTCGGCTACTGGCCCATTAAACGGATACTGCCTCTCGGGGCGAAGGCTCCCGGGGTAGTTCATCGTCATCATCTTGGATCTCATCAGCCCCGGGCTCAATTTGCACGCGTGGCAAAATCCGATCCAACCACCGAGGTAGCCACCAGTTGGCGCTACCAAGTATCGACATCAGGGAAGGCACCAGTACCAGCCGCACCAAGAACGCATCAATGAGCACCGCGGCGGACAGGGCAATACCGAACAACTTAATAGTTGAATCCGGTGTTGGTACGAAGGCCAAGAAGACACTTGCCATGATTGCTGCGGCGATCATGACCACCCGACCTGAACCCGCAAGGCCGCGCCGAACCGATGCCGCGTTGTCACCGGTTCGCACCCACTCCTCTTGCATTCGCGTAACCAAGAACACTTGGTAATCCATGGACAGGCCGAACAAGATCGCGAACACCATGATGGGCAAGAAAGGCATGATCGGGCCGGTACCACTAATACCAAGTGGCCCCGCCAACCAGCCCCATTGGAACACGGCCACCGTGATGCCCATTGCGGCTGCAAAGCTCATCAGGCTGGTTACGGCTGCGGTAAGTGGAACCACCAGTGAATGGAACAATAAAACCAAGGCCAAGAAGCCCAGGCCAACTACAACCAGCAAGAAGATGGGCAGCGCATCGGTTAACACGGTGGTGAAATCCGAGGTAATCGCCTGGGTGCCACCGATATAGATCTGGGCTCCCGTCTTGGCCTCCAGTTCTGGATTTACCTCGGCCCGAAGTCGATCAAGTAGTTCGGTAGTGGCGGCGTCCTGCGGCGCCGAGGTCGGGGTGATCATGACGGTTGCTACCGTGCCATCTGACCCAAATGCATCCGGGTTCATCGCGATGAGCGGGATCATTTCCGGGGTGGGTAAGGTGGACGCCACGCCATCAGCGGCGCCCAGCCCAGCAACAACCGTGGTGTATGCCGCGACATCATTTGCCGCTGGGAGTTTCACTGCCGCGAAGAACGGGCCATTTACCCCCGGGCCGAAGCCACTTGACATTAGGTCGTAGGCAATACGCGAACTACTGCCCGCCGGTTTACCGGAGTCATCGGCAAATCCTTGGCGCAAACTCAAAACCGGGATCGCCAAAACCACAATGACAACTACTGCTCCGATAGTGGTCAACCACGGACGACGCTGCAGGCTATGGCCGTAGTGCGTCCAGCGCTTACCCTCGGGGTGCGCCTTGCCGGGTTTCTTACCCCACGGCAACCGGATTCCAAGTGCCTTGGTTCCGAGCAAACTAAGAAGCGCTGGCAGCATCCAAAGGGCCGAAAGCATCACCATCAGGACCGTCAATGCTGCTGCGACCGCCAGGCCGTTAAAGAAATTGATCCGGAGCACAAACAATCCAAGAAGCGCGATTATCACGGTGCCACCGGCAAAGAGCACAGCTCGACCTGCAGTCTCCACCGACTCCCGTGCCGCGGCCTTTGGCTGACGACCGGCCAGCACCGCCTGCCGGAATCGGTTCATTACGAAAAGTGCGTAGTCGATACCGACCCCGAGACCGATCATTGCCGCCAAGGTGGGCGCAAAAGTTGCCACGTCCAAGAAGTTCGCAATAAGCAGTACCGCCATCTGACCCATTGCAAGCCCAACCACCGCAACAAAGATTGGCATCCCAGCCGCGATGACCGAGCCAAAGGCGATCAGCAAAATAATGATGGCCACCCCGATGCCGATGGCCTCACTCTTTGGTGGCTCCTGGGCCGCCCACTCAAGGGCCTGCCCATTGGCACCGACTTGCAAGGAGTCGGAATTGGCACTCTTAACCGCTGCCAAGAAAGCAGCACCGTCACTGGCCGAGACCAGTCCATCCTTAAAAGTCACATTCGAATAGGCAACGCGCCCATCTTGGCTGACTGCCGCCGATGCGGCCGCAAACGCCTTGCCCGCATCGGCAATAAGCTGCTGCCGCTCCACCGGTAATTGCTGTAGTTGCTCCGGATCCATACCACCTGGTGCGGCCGGGCAATCCACCCCAAGGCTGGCACCGGTAGGCATGGTTAGGCAGCTGACGCTGGCTAGGCCCGCTAGTTCCTGCAGTAACGGAGTTATCTCATTGAGTACCCCCGCAGTAACAGCCGACCCGGTGGCTGGTGACCAAACCACCCGCGCACCCGCGCCAGCACTGGCGGCATCTTCACCACCGGTGCTCAACAACTCTTGGGCCACCGTGGATTCAGTTTCCGGGAGGGCGAATGAGTCATTTAGCGCGCCCCCGAGCTGGCTCCCCAGCCCAACAATTCCTCCGAGGGCAAGTACCCAGGCAATAAGGGCAACAACCGGCCGACGAATCGCCCATCTTGAAAGGCCAGGCAAGCGAACACACCTCACGTTGATTACCAGAAAGACTAAATTAAGCCCGAAATTCGCCGGGTCCGCAAATCGAAATTCTGTGACTTTAGTCGCAATCCCCCAGCGCCTCGGAGATCACCGAACTCGCCAATTTAGGTTGGTAGCCCCGGCGGATTAGCAGCCCCATTAGGCGCCGGGTTCGGACCGCCTGGGCTAAGTGCTCGGTGGCCCGCAATTTCGTGGCGATTAGTAACTTTGCCCGCTGGAATTCGTCATCGTCGGTAACAAGTGCTAGGGCCGCCTCGGCGTCGAGGTCACTTACCCCCTTCGCACGTAGCTCACGCCTAAGCACCCACCGAGTACTGCCCTTGGTGCGCTGGCGCGTCGTCACCCATGACTCAGCAAGTACCGCATCATCGATTAGACCCACCGCGACATAGTGATCAAGAACCTTCGCAGCTACCGAGTCCGGTATCTGGGCAGCCACTAGATTACCGGCTAACTCGGATCGGGTACGTGCCCCATAATTCAGTTTTCGCAGCACGATGGTTCGCGCCTCCTGCGCTAACTCTTGCGCCGAAAGCTCCTGCTCCATCGGCTCGCTATTCCATATCAATTGGGTTCACAGTGGATTTACCCGTGCGCTTTGTCGCCACCTCGGGGGCACTTGATGCCTCCGACAACGCCACTACCGGTAGGTCGGCAGGGGCATCGAGTTTAGCACCGATGCCCATCTGCTCCTTGATCCGCTTTTCAATTTCATTAGCCAAATCTGGATTGTCCTTCAAGAAAGTCCGCGCATTCTCTTTACCCTGACCCAACTGATCGGCCTCATAGGTGAACCAAGCACCAGACTTTTTTACTATCCCTTGGTCAACTCCAACATCAATAAGTGAACCCTCGCGCGAGATGCCCTCGCCGTACAAGATGTCAAACTCGGCCTGCTTAAAGGGTGGAGCAACCTTGTTCTTTACAACCTTGACTCGAGTCCGGTTACCCACCGCCTCGGTTCCACCCTTAAGGGTTTCGATTCGCCGTACGTCAAGGCGCACCGACGAATAAAACTTCAAGGCTTTTCCGCCGGTCGTGGTTTCCGGTGAGCCGAACATCACGCCGATCTTCTCGCGCAACTGATTGATGAAAATACAGGTCGTGTTCGTATTGCTCAGGGCACCGGCCATCTTGCGCAGCGCCTGACTCATCAAGCGCGCTTGCAAGCCAACGTGGCTATCACCCATTTCACCTTCGATTTCGGCGCGTGGGACCAACGCGGCGACGGAGTCGATCACGATGAGGTCAAGGGCGCCCGATCGCACCAAAGTGTCGGTAATCTCAAGGGCCTGCTCCCCGGTATCGGGCTGGGAGACATACAAACTGTCGAGGTCAATGCCCAACCGTGAGGCGTAATCGGGATCAAGGGCGTGCTCGGCGTCGATGAAGGCGGCTAGTCCACCGGCAGCCTGCACATTGGCGATGGCGTGTAAGGCCAAGGTGGTCTTACCTGATGATTCGGGGCCGTAGATCTCCACGATGCGACCGCGCGGCAGCCCGCCAATACCAAGGGCCACGTCTAGGGCGATCGAGCCGGTCGGGATCACATCGATCGGGATTCGACCCTCCTCACCCAATCGCATCACGGAGCCTTTGCCGAATTGCCGTTCGATTTGGGCGAGAGCGGCCTCCAGGGCCTTCTCACGGTCACCGGCGGTACTGGCCATGGGTGGTTCTCCCTATCTGTCGGTGGTCATGTTCGTTGCAGTACGAAAGCTAAGCCGACCCTCTGACACCGGCGGGCTGGCAGCCACCACCGAACTAGCCGGTGTGGATACAAACCCACCTGATCTCGTGACAGGAATCTATATCGAACGGGTGTTCGAATGGCGACGACACGCCGGGAGCGCAACGAGCACCCCGAGGCCGATTAGGGGCACCAGCGAAGCCCCGCATAGGGCCGAATACGAGGCGAGGAGCACGATCACCCCCGCGCTGGCACCACCAACCCCGCCGGCGACATTCATGACCAGATCCGATAGCCCCTGCACCGCCGGCCGGTCAGCCGCGGCCACTTCATCGGTCAGCATGGTTGACCCAGCAATCAGTGTGCAGGACCAGCCCAACCCCAGCAAGAACAAGCCGATACCCAGCTGCCAGGTGTTATCGCCCGGGGCCAAACCGGCGGTGATGCAGGCGGCGGTCAAAATACCAATCCCAATTACTATGACCTGAATTCGACCCAGCCGGTCGACACCCCACCCAACCAACGGGGAAAACGCATACATGCCGGCCACGTGCACGCTGATTACCAGCCCAATGATTTGCAAGGACACATCAACATGGGCCATCTGGATCGGCGTCATCACCATCACCATCACCATCACCACATGCCCGATCGCCACCGCGGCGATGCCCAAGATGGCCCGGGGGCGCCCGCGCACGTGCCCTAGAGCGTCACGCAACTTAGGGCGCGGGGCTACACCCGATTCGGCGGCGCGATTGGCGGTAGCCAGTAGATAGGGATCTGGCCGCAAAAACAAAAAGAGAACGACGGTAGCCGCAACCAAGGTGATTGCGGAGACAATATAGGGCCCGGATAGTTGCGGTAGGCCAAGTGACATCCCGATCGAGCCGGAAAAATTCAACAGATTTGGCCCAAGTACCGCCCCGATGGTACCCGCCCACACCACCCAAGAAAGGGCGCGCGCACGGTGATCTGCTGGGGCCAGATCAATTGCCGTATAGCGGGCTTGATACCCGGCGGCCGACGCTGCGCCAAAGACGGTGCAACCCAGGTAGACCAGCGCCAGATTACGCAGCACCGCACCATAAATAATTATCACTGCGCCCACCGCACCGATACCGAAGCCGGTGCTTAACGCCACCCGCCGGCCCCGACTCAAGGCAATTTGGGCCAGTGGCAACGCAATTAGCGCTGAGCCCACAATGCCAAATGTTTGAGCCAACCCAGCAGCGGCATCTGACCCAGCAATTGAAGCGGCTATTAGTGCGCCGACAGGCACCGCGCCAGCGATTGCAATGCCACTTAATACCTGCGCCGACGACAGCACCCAGATGGTGCGCTTTTGCACAGCGGCGACGGCAGCAACCGAAAGGGCAATTTGTGTCGCCATCAAATTAGTGTGGTCATCACTGGTGCGAACCATGCTCAAGACGTTCGGCTAGCGCCGCTCGGACCGCCTGATCAGCCCGGGGCAAACCTAGGCCAGCATAAGCATTGATCAAAACCTGCGGGTCCGTAGACCATTCCTCATAAGCCACACCTGACGCCCGATGTGATCCAAAGAAGTCATTGAGATCTGTGACCGACTCCAGTAGCCATGCGCGAGTGGTTGTTAGTACCTCGAGGGCATCAGGGTTATCCGGCCACCAGCCACTGCGCGCTGCATCGGCTGGCGCACGAACATTCATCAAGTACCGCAAACCAGGAAATAGTCGTCCTAGGAAAACCAAATGCTGCAAGAGTTCGTCATAGGCAGCAAAATGCCCTGGCTCATAGCGCACCTCCTTGAACCCAATCCAGCAGGTATCGGCCTTAGGCCGCAGCACATGCTCAAGGACATGGCGCCGAATATCTGCCAACAACGCATTCGGATCTAGGTTCGCCGATCCGTACCAAGGGTGGGTCGGCTTACCGGCGTGGTGGCGGTCGGCAACTTCTGCGATCGACTGCAGATAGGTGCCCAGCCCGCGCATTGCCGCGTAATTTTCACCGCGCACCAAGACGCCCGGCAAGGCATTAAGGCTCGCTTGAATTGCCGTACTGCCCGTGCGGCCGTAGGTCACTACCGTGACATACGAGAGATTCTTTGGAGCCTCGCGCCGCAGCCGCATGGGATCGACCCTAGATCAAAGCGCTCGGTACCTCAGTAGCCGCGCAGACCGCCCGCCAGATCTCCCGGGTTTCGACCCCGGCGGCAATTGCTTGAACAACCGTGAGCCCAATACCGGTAAGGACGAAATCATTGGCCCACGACCGCGAGTAGACGGGCCCCAACACGAAGTCCATCCGCTCCCAGAAATCCGCCAGGCTCACCGAAAGTTAGATAACCAGTGCTGAAACTCGGGGTACAAAGTCACCGGTCTCAGCTTCAGCCATATTCGAACTGACCGAGGAGAGTACCGCCGAAAGCGGCACATCAAGGGCGCCACAAATTGCCGCGAGTAACTCACTCGATGCTTCCTTTTGGCCACGCTCAACTTCAGAAAGGTAACCAAGTGAGACCGCCGCTGCGGCCGAAACATCACGAAGGGTGCGACCTTGATCCTGCCGGCGACGACGAAGTTCGTCACCGACTACCTGCCGAAGCACGATCATCTTGACCTCCCTTTAGCAAATGCTAACCCGGATCCACCAGATCGGCCACTTCCCCCTGCCCCTACTTTAACCGGCCGCCTCCGGGTCCTATTCCCCAGCAGGTGTCAATAGTCGAAGTACCAGGTCAAAACTGGCCTGCACGGCCCCCTCCCGAACCGCGGCCCGACCCCCGGGCAGCATCAATTTTTCGGCGAGTGAGTGTTTTGTCCGGGCATCAAACACCGCAATCCACACTGTTCCTGGTGGCTCGCCAGCCAGCCAGTCCGGGCCGGCCACCCCGGTGGTGCCGACCCCGATGTCACTGCCAAGGACTCCGGTCACCGCGCGCGCGAGCGCTACCGCCACCGGTTCACTAACCACCTGCTCCAATAACATCGGGTCCAAACCCAAGACCTGCGCCTTTACCTCGGTTGCGTAGGCAACCACCCCACCTCGCAGCATGGCCGAGCAACCGGGTACCTCAGCTAGCTGTGCGGCAACTAGTCCCGCGGTTAGTGACTCAGCGGTGGCCAGCGTGACGCCCTGGCTGATGCAGGCTGCTACTACGGCCGCTGCCGTCGTCATGTTGTCTCGCTAATTGATTGCACTTTTGCCGCACCACGTAGTCGCATGGCGCGTACGACGTAGTCAACACCGGTAACCAAGGTAAGGATGACGGCAAAGGCCATCAGGAGCATGCTGGCGGTCGGCCACCAAAGTAGATCCGGAAACTGTGTGATGTACATCGTGATTGCCACTCCCTGAGCAACGGTCTTAGCCTTGCCGCCCCGACTCACCGGGATCACCCCATGCTCAATTACCCAAAAGCGCAACGCGGTTACGCCCAACTCACGGACTAAAATCACAATGGTCACCCACCAAGCCAGATCACCAAGGATGGAAAGTGAAATCAAGGCCGCACCAATAAGTGCCTTATCGGCAATTGGGTCCGCGATTTTCCCGAAGTTGGTGACCAAGCCTTTGCGACGCGCAATTGCACCATCCAATAGATCCGTTAATGCCGCAAAGACGAAGACTACGGCCGCCCACCAACGCATTTCGACGTCATGACCACCCCGAGCAAATAGCAGGAACACCATTAGTGGAACACAGGCAATGCGTAGCACCGTAAAAAAATTTGCGATATTTGCTGCGGAAGTTCCGGTGACTGGATCACCCGCCGCATCCGGCTTCGCCGGCCTCATACCGGCTCCGCCAGTAAATCGACCCCTTCGGTATCGACCACATTGGCATCAACGAAGTCACCGATTTGAATTACGTTGTCGCCACTTGTGACGTCAATCATGGTGGCACCATCATCGGGTCCTTGATGCCCAGCGCGGCCGGTTACCCGCCCGGTCGGCTCGCCATCGTCCGCAATCTCAATGGCCTCGACCAAGACCTGCACAGTGGTGCCAATTCGATCCTCGGCACGCTGGGCCATGACTTCTTCGGCTATCGCGGAAATCAATTCGACTCGGCCCGAAATTACTTCGCTAGACAATTTGCCTTCGAAGGTTGCCGCCTCGGTGCCCTCCTCATCGCTATAGCCAAATACCCCTACGGCATCTAGCCGCGCCCTGTTTAAAAAGTCAACTAATTCGTCGAACTCGGCTTGGGTCTCACCCGGAAAACCAACTATGACATTGCTTCTGATACCGGCTTCTGGGCTTAGCTCCCTTATCCGCTCGATGAGTGACAGAAAGTCCTCGCTACCGCCAAAGCGGCGCATCCGCCGCAGTAGCGAACTACTGGCATGTTGGAAGGACAAATCGAAATACGGTGCGACCACGGGGGTATTGGCCATTGCCTCGATTAGCCCAGGGCGAACCTCTGCCGGCTGCAAATATGCAACCTGCAATCGCCCCAACGAAGTTTCGTTGCCGATTGCCGGCAGCAGCCCCTCCATTAGTCGAAGGTCGCCGAGATCCTTACCGTATGAGGTCGAATTCTCACTTACCAAGATGACTTCCTGCACCCCTTGATCAACGAGCCACTTGATTTCGGCAATGATGTCAGCGGCGGGCCGCGAAATATATGACCCACGAAATGTCGGGATCGCACAAAAGGTGCACCTGCGGTCACAACCCGATGCCAGTTTCACCGGAGCCACCGGGCTGCTGTCAAGGCGGCGGCGCAGAATCGGTGGCTGCCACCCGGGCGCAGCTACCGGCGCATTTTCGCCATGGCCTGGGATCGCGGCAGCAACCGCTGGGCGATCGACCGGTGAAATTGGCAGCAGTGTGCGCCGGTCCTTTGGTTGATGGGCCTGCGGTCGATCACCGGCCACGATCGCTTTTAGCCGCTCGGCAATATCAGGATAATCATCAAAGCCCAATACCGCGTCAGCTTCAGGTAGTTCGGCAGCTAGTTCACGCCCGTACCGCTCCGAAAGACAGCCCACCGCCACTACCACGCCAGGCCCACCAATTTCACTCTTCAGAGCTGCCACACCAAGTAGTGCGTCAATCGAATCCTTCTTGGCGACGTCAACAAATCCGCAGGTATTCACCAGGACCGCATCGGCAAGTGCCGGATCATCCACGACCGTCCAACCCGCGGCGGTGAGCCGGCCAGCGAGTTCCTCAGAGTCGACCTCATTGCGCGCACAACCCAATGTCACTAGCGCGACACTTTGTGCGGTGCGGGCAGGTGCCGGGGGCATCGCCCCAGCCTACGGAGGTACCGTGGCGCTGGTCGTCAGCGGTGGTTGATCGGGTCGATTAAACCCGGCCAGTTGAGGGTTCGAGTGCTTCCGGGCGCGCGATTTTTTTGGGTAAATCACGAATCAGGGTGCAACCGACTCTGCTGTTTGACACCTACGTTGATACCAACGATTCTCTTCAAGTTCCTCGCCACCATGCCAAGGAATGAATCGACGCGCAACGAGCTTCGTAACCCACTGATCGGGGCGACGAAGAGGTGACTCTCAGGATCCGTCGTGGTCCCCATGCTCTGGAATGGGTTGCACCTCTTCGACAGCGTCGAAGACTTTTTCGCCATCAGAAAAATTGTAACTTTCTATGGAGACGACATCGACGTTTCCGCTGTTGTATGCGGTCATGGGGCGACCGGCGGGCATCCAGTAGCACTCACCAGGACCGGCGGTGAGCGGCTCTGCCCCCTCGAGGTACAGGGTCATCTCGCCAGCCTCCACGCAGGTGGATCCGCCGTTGGGATGGAAGTGGAAAGGGGCTCGGGTGCCGGGTGCTCGAGTGGTGCGGGAGATGAAGGTTTCGCGTCCATCCTCGGACACTGTCAGCAAAGTCACTTCCTCGACCAAGCTCGTCGGCGTCCCAGGCGGCACCTCGCCGTTGATCATGCTGATGGCGGTGGGTTGCGGCAAAGGGGACTCAGACGAAGCCGTATCCGATGCCGAGCACGCTGCCAGAGTTGCCGCGAGCAGAGCGATGCCAGAGGCGCGGAAGGCAGTGGACAGAGTCATAGCGAACTATCGTTCCTCCGATGGCGGGTGCAGTGGCGCTAACGAGGATGGCACACGAACGGCTCTGGCCTACGCCCACCCCTTGGGTCACAGGATGCTCGCCGAACGAATGCAAACGCCGGTGTGCCTTGACGAGTCGGTGCTCTCAGCCGACACCGCCGAGAACCTGATCGACTACGGCGCCTGCGAGATCGTCAACATCAAGGCCGGCCGGGTGGGCGGCTACCTCAGTGCCAAGGCGATCCATGACGTTGCGGTCGCGCGTGGCATTCCTGTCGGGTGCGACGGAATGGTCGAGACCGGCATCGGCCGAGCGGCGAACGTCGCCCTGACGTCACTGCCCGGCTTCACCCTGCCCGGCGACACGAGCTCGTCCTCGCGATTCTTCAACCGCGACGTGACCGAGCCGTTCGTCATGGACGCCGACGGCATGATGACCGTCGCCTCGGGACCGGGACTCGGCGTCACGCCCATACCCGATGTCCTTGCCGAACTCACCGTCTCCAGCGACGACCTCATCCAGTAGCAGCATCACCGTTGCTCACCCACAACCGGAGTACATGAGCGACTGCACGACCCAGGAGACAGGAGGATCTGGGGACGTAGCAATTCGTGTAGCAATCTGCTGAAGACTCCTGCTGTGCACCACTGTCTGTCCATGAGACAGCAGCACACACGGACACATCAGCAGGTGACCCGTAGGAATCCGGTCGATTAAAACGAGTCGGCGTATTTCACAGCAAATTCATTTGACAATTCGAACGGATCCAAGCCCAAATAGGCCGCAATTACCTTCAAGTGGCCCCGTACGTAGACGGTCCCACCGAAACAAGCAAAATCATCTGCTTCCAGCGACAACAGCATCGACTCGCGAATCTTGGTTGCGACCGCTAAGTCCGAGATGCTTACGCCCTTTGCCTCCCGGGCCGTCTTGACGATTACCCCAACGCCCATCGCACCTCCGGTCTACATCGTTGCCGAAGCATAACCCGGGTAGGGCGGGTGCGCTAGACCCATTCTCCGCCAGTTAGGGCACGTGCGGAGCGTTATCAGTTAGGCGTTACTGATTAGCTTTCGCCCCGGAGCATTGCCAAGATCTCCGGCAGTTCATCTGGTTTCACCAGTACTTCCCGGGCTTTGGAGCCCTCGCTGGGCCCCACCACCCCACGTGACTCCATCAAGTCCATTAGCCGCCCGGCTTTAGCAAACCCCACCCGCAACTTGCGTTGCAGCATTGACGTCGATCCGAACTGGGTTGACACCACCAACTCAACCGCTTGGAGTAGCACGTCGAGGTCGCTGCCGATATCACCGTCAACTTCCTTGACACCAGCATTGGCTACCGAGGTCACTTCAGCCAAGTAGACAGCCGCAGATTGCGCCTTGCAATGCGCCACCACTGCACGGATTTCATTCTCCGAAACAAAGGCGCCTTGAATACGCTGGCTTTTATTCGCTCCCATGGGTAGGAACAAGCCGTCGCCTTGGCCGACAAGTTTCTCGGCTCCAGGTTGATCCAAGATGACTCGACTATCTGTGAGGCTTGAAGTGGCAAATGCCAGCCGGCTTGGGACATTTGCCTTGATCAAACCGGTCACTACATCGACGCTCGGGCGCTGCGTTGCGAGGACCAGGTGGATACCGGCCGCGCGGGCCAACTGGGTGATCCGCACGATTGCATCTTCAACATCTCGCGGTGCCACCATCATAAGATCGGCCAACTCATCAACGACGACCAGTAGATATGGGTAGGGGTGCAACACGCGTTCGCTGCCCGCGAGTGCTTCCACCCGTCCACTTTTTACAGCTTTGTTGAAATCGTCGATATGGCGGTACCCGTAATGGGCTAGATCATCGTATCGGCGATCCATTTCTTTGACAACCCACTGCAGCGCGTCTGCGGCTTTTTTCGGGTTGGTAATGATCGGTGTTATCAAGTGCGGCACGCCCTCATAGGCCTTCAACTCAACCCGTTTTGGGTCGACCAGAATGAGGCGAACTTCATCGGGAGTTGCGCGCATGAGAATCGAGGTAACTAGGGCGTTGATGCAGCTGGATTTACCCGCCCCCGTAGCGCCGGCAACTAAGAGGTGCGGCATTTTGGCCAAGTTTGCGACCACGAACCCACCTTCGACGTCCTTACCCAGCGCCCCCACCATCGGATGCTGATCACCGGTCGACGCTTTGCTGCGTATGACATCGGCCAGCGCAACTAGCTCGCGGTCTGAGTTCGGGATCTCGATGCCGATTGCCTTCTTCCCCGGGATCGGGCTAAGGATCCGCACGTCGGCACTGGCCACCGCATAGGCGATGTTCTTGCTCAGCGCCGTGACCCGCTCAACCTTTACACTTGGACCCAGCTCGATTTCATAGCGGGTAACGGTGGGACCACGAAGGAAACCGGTCACCTGTGCATCAATGCCGAATTGCTCCAGCACTTCGGTCAACGCCGAAACGACCTGATCATTTGCCCGGGTAGCGGTCTTATGTTCGGTGCCAGGTTTCAACAAGTTCGCGGGCGGCAATACATAAGCCACACTGCCCGCCAACGGCAGCTGCTCAACAACCCGCGGCGCCCGACTGGCCGATACCGCATTCACCGGACGCGCAAGGGCGACCGTTTCCTGGCGGGCCGGATGGTCAACAGGCTCAGCTACGACCTCGGCGCGCACGGTGGCGCTGGTCGAAACTAGTCCGGCCATCAGGCCGGCCGCCGGCCGGAACTCATCCTCGGCAACCGGGGTGGTGACTGGCTCATCTCCAGCAAAGCCATCAGCCAAGCCCTCGACTAAGTCTTCGTCGATTTCCTCAAGGACTTGGTCCGAATCTAACTCCGGTAGCGTCGGAGCGGGTTTGCGCCTTTTAAATACCGAGCCCATAGCGCCAATTCGGCCCACCGCACGAAAGCCAGCACTAAGTTTGGCGCGTACCGAACTTATTGAGGTCGCGGTAAGAACAAGGACACCAAAAATCAGGATCAGGAGGTAAATAAGACCCGTGATGATTGGACCGATCGCGGCAACAAGGGGTGCGGTCGCCACCCAGCCGATCACCCCACCGCCAGAACTCATCGCCTCGGCGCCATCACTTGGGGTCGCCGCCCCACCGATTAAGTGCCAGCCGCCAACTAGGGCGACAAGCACTGCTGCCCCCCCGATCAACATGCGCCCGGTCGTCGCTCCATTATCTGGGTGCCGCAAGTAGCGCCAGGCCAAGGCCAGCAGCACGATCGGTAACACCCAATCCAGCGCACCGAATAGGGCCTGCGCCAACATGGCCGCCCAGGACACGAACCATCCCGCAACCCCAAACCAGGTACCGGCCAGTAAAATTGCGGCGGCGGCGATGAAAGATAGGGCCAGCCCATCTCGGCGCTGCGCCGGGTCTAGACCGCGGGCACCAGACCCGATACTTCGAGTGACAAAGCCGATGCCATGTGCCACGGCCAAATAGCCACCGCGGACCGCCCGCCCGCTGGCAAAAATCAAACGGGCTGCCGGCCCCGACCCGCTTTTGGGCGCTGGGGCACGGTGGGTTCGCCGTTTTTTAGCGGGGGAAGATCCGCGCCCGGTGCGCGAGCGCGCCGGAGCAGACGTGCGGGAAGCCATCCTCGCAGCGTACCGACCCAAACCCACCAGTCCCGGTAGTCACACCCTCCCCACTGGTGCGTGTCGCGGTGACCTTTTTGTCGTATTTACGGCGATCGGGCCCGGTTAAACCTGCCCGGCGATCAAAAATGGCCAAAAAGACCGAACGAGCGGGCTCGGGTGCTGCGGGTCGCTACGCCTCGACGATCACCGGCACGATCATCGGACGCCGGCGATGGGTTCCGCTAATCCACTTGCCCACCCGACGCCGTACCAGTTGCTGCAGCTCATGGGGGTCGGTCGTGCCGTGGCGAAGTGACTCCTCCAAGGCATCGCGCACCTGTTCGAGAAGCGGGGACATCGCATCATCATCAAGACCCAAGCCCCGCGCGTGAATCTCCGGGCCGACGACAACTTTTGAATCGATGAGGTCGACCGCTGCGAAGATCGAGATGAAGCCTTCCTCGCCCAGAACTAGGCGGTCTTTTAGCAAGGTTTCGGTGACGTCACCGACACTGGAACCGTCCACAAAGACGAAGCCGACTGGCACATATCCGGTGATCGACGCGCGCCCGTCAACGAGATCAACGACCACGCCATCATCAGCTAACAAGATCCGATCGGCGGCAATGCCAACACCCTTGGCGATCTCAGCATTGGCGCGCATATGCCGCCACTCGCCGTGCACCGGCAGCACATGCCTAGGCTTTACGATGTTATAGACATAGCGCAATTCACCGGCTGCCGCGTGACCTGATACGTGAACTAGAGCATTGCCTTTATGAATGATGTGCGCACCGAGTTTCGACAAGCCGTTGATAACCCGAAACACCGCGTTCTCATTGCCTGGGATCAGTGACGAAGCCAGCACAATGGTGTCGCTTGGTCCGACACTGATCGGGTGATCGCGATTGGCTATACGAGATAGCACCGCCATCGGCTCACCCTGTGATCCGGTGCAGATCAGCACCGTCTCGTCATCGGGTAGATCAGCAAGATCTTCGACCGCGACCAACAGTCCACCTGGGATTTTCAAATAACCAAGATCTCGAGCAATGTCCATATTGCGGATCATCGATCTTCCGATCCATGCCACCTTGCGCCCATGCAAGGCCGCCATGTCTATTACCTGCTGCACCCGATGAATATGCGATGCAAAAGAGGCCACGATGATGCGGCCTTCGGCCCGCAGAAATACGGCATCGAGCACCGGAACGATGTCACGCTCACTCGGCACGAACCCGGGAACCTCAGCATTAGTGCTATCAATCAGCAGTAGGTCAACGCCAGCATCACCAAGCCGCGCGAAACCATTTAGATCCGTTATTCGCTTATCTAGAGGGATTTGGTCCATCTTGAAGTCACCGGTATGCAGCACGACGCCGGCCGGTGTAGTGATCGCCACTGCTAGCGCATCTGGGATCGAGTGGTTGACCGCCAAGAATTCAAGAGCAAATGGGCCCAATTTCTCGCGCTGGCCTTCCCTTACATCAAGTGTTACCGCCTTGATGCGATGTTCCTTCAACTTGGCCTCAAGTAATGCCAACGTCAGCCGCGAGCCAAGCAGCGGAATATCCTCGCGCAACCGCAGGAGATAGGGCACCGCGCCGATGTGATCCTCGTGCCCATGGGTTAGAACCACACACTCGATGTCCGCAAGTCGATCCTTAATTGGGCCAAAATCCGGCAGAATCAAATCCACGCCGGGCTGTGATTCCTCGGGAAAGAGCACCCCGCAATCAACTATTAAAAGCCGGCCGTCGAATTCAAAAACGGTCATATTGCGGCCGATTTCGCCCAGCCCACCGAGGGCGAAAATACGCAGGCCACCACTTGGAAGCGCGGGTGGTGCTGGTAGGTCGCCTCGACTCATGTGGTGAACCCGCTAACCAGACCAGCAGCAAGATCAGCGCGTAGGACCGCCAACTGCTCCCTGCTCGCGTTGACCAAAGGTAATCGCACCGGGCCGGCCGGCAGACCTAGTTCGGCGAGTGCGGCCTTTATCAAGATCAAGCCCTGGGCCCGAAATACCCCCGTGTATACCGGCAGCAAACCCCTGTTGATTTCAATCGCTGTTGCGATATCACCAGCGGTGTATGCGCTCGCCATCTCCTTGAGCCGATCACCCACAAGGTGACCCACCACCGAGATCATCCCCGCGGCACCAAGTGCCAGCAACGGCAGGTTCAAGATATCGTCACCGGAGTACCAAGCTAGGTCAGTGCGCGCCATCCCCCATTGGCTCGCATCAAGATCACCCTTGGCGTCCTTATAAGCAATAATCCTTGGGTGTTCGGCGATGCGGACCAAAGTTTCGGTCTCGATTGCCACCCCGGTGCGTTTGGGAATGTCGTAGACGATTAGTGGCAGGTCCGTTGCATCCGCAACCGCCTTGAAATGTGCGACGAGTCCTTCCTGCGGTGGCCGGTTGTAGTAAGGGCTGACCGCCATAACCCCATGGGCGCCCACTCGCAGTGCCCCCTTGGCGCTTTGCACTGAATGGGCCGTGTCGTTGGTGCCCACACCGGCAACTATCGTCGCCCGATCACCCACGGCTTCAACAACAGAGCGGATCAGGTCAAAATTCTCCGCATCGGTGGTGGTCGAGGCTTCACCGGTCGTGCCATTGATTACCAGGCCATCGTGAGCCAAATTATCGACTAGGTGCGAAGCCAGCCGCTGGGCCCCAACTAGGTCAAGGCTGCCGTCGGCGTGCATCGGGGTGATCATCGCCGTCAACATGACCCCGAAGGGCTGGCGGGAACTACTTGGTCCGGGCATGTCTTAAGGCTATCGTCAAGGCGCGACACGTCCTGCAGCAACAAACGCCGCGTGGGTAAGGGGCATCAACTCGGCCCATTTCTCCTCATATTCCTCCGCCACCATCTCGATTTCGCGCTGCGGATACGAGGGATACTGCGAGCCCTCGTCTTTACGCCTTAAGGAGATGAAGTTCATCAGCGCCCGCGCGTTCATGGTCACGTAGGCACTGGAAAAGATGGAAACTGGAAGCACCATACGCGCGACCTCGCGGGCGATGCCAGCGGCCAGCATCTCTTGATAAGCCACATAGGCCTGACCGCAAGACTCGCGCATCGCGGAGTCCAGCAGCTCGTACTGCGCATCATCACCGGGCAGGAATTCGTAGGCACCGGTCTTACCAACTTGCACTACATTGCGCAAACGATTTGGGACATAGAACACCGGCTGCAACTCGCGGTAGCGCCCCGACTCTTCGTTGTAACTGGCGATGCGGTGCCGCATGTGCTCGCGCCAGACGAATATCGGAGCCTGCACGAAGAAGGTCATGGAATTGTGCTCAAACGGGCTGCCGTGCCGCTCACGCATCAAGAAGCTGATCAGGCCCTTGGCGGCCGCCGGATCGGCCTGCAGATCTGCCAAAGACTGTTCACCGGCGGTTGATACTCTGGCCGCGAAAACCACATCGGCATCACTTGCACCCGCACGCACTAACTCAACGGTCACATCGCTGCGAAAAGTTAGCCCGGGAATTTCAACCACCTGCCCAGCCTATCGGGCAGTGGGTCTGATGCGGTCAAGATGTGGCTGCGCGAGTGGCGCGGCACAATGGGCGGGTGCCGACCGGAGTACGACCCGCCAGAACCCCAGATGTCGACGATATTGCGGCGTTACAACTGCGCTCATGGCGAGCCAACTACGCCGATATCTTGCCCGCGGCCGAACTGGTCGCACTAGATCCAGTTGAACTCGCCATGACTTGGGCATCGGCAATTTTGAACCCGCCGACAGCAAGCCACCGACTCATGGTCGCGGTGGACGGCGCAAGTGGTGCCGATGTGCTCGTTGGCTACGCGGCCTTCGGAGCCTGCGGTGACCCAGATGTGAGCAGCGGCACCGCGGAGCTGCTCGCCCTAGTTGTTGATCCGGCTTACACCCGCATGGGGCACGGGTCCAGGCTCCTTGCTGCGACGGTCGAACAAGTTCGCTCGAGCGGAAACGCGACCTTAGTAACATGGCTACCGCTAACTGATGAAATCACCCGGACATTTTTTAGTTCAAGTGGCTGGGGACCAGACTCGGCATACCGTGATCGAGTCATCTCTGATGACAAAATTCTGCGCGAGGTTCGATTGGTGACCGACATCACCGAAGCACCCGATTGCTAACGGAAAGCGGCCGGCGGATTCACGAATCTGCATCCCGCAGCAATACCCCCGGGTTCATGATCTGGGCCGGATCAAGTTCGGCTTTCACCGCTCGCAGCAACTCGGTGCCGATGCTGCCTATCTCTGCCAACAACCAGGGTTGATGATCGCGCCCGATGCCATGGTGATGGGTGATCGTGCCCCCGGCCGGCTGCAAGGCCCCGCTAATGGACTTCTTTGCCGCGCGCCAACGCGCGACCGCTTCGGGCCCACCCCGATCGATTACGGTGAAGTAGATTGATGCCCCAGTCTCATAGACATGGGAGATATGCGCCATTACGTACGGGGCGTGCCCATCCGATGCTAAAACCCGGTGCGCTGCTGCCCGAGCAACCTCATAAAGATTGGGCAGCGCATTCCATGATGTGGCGGTCTCGAAAGTCTCGACCAGATAACCACCATCCAACAACGTGTCGCGCAGATACGGGCCTAAGTAGCGGCTGTGCTTCCAGGCTGCACCTACTCCCTTACCGACCGAAACCACTCCAAACTTCTTCAGCACCGCCCAGGCAGCATCGCGTCGCGCATCCAGCAGCACCGCCGACTGCTCCTCCCAGCCCAGAATCAGCAGCGCACCTTCGCCAACTTGACGAAAGGATAAATAGCGGTCGAATAATTTGCGCTTCAGTCCGGTCGGACCTGACATCGCAAGAGTTGCGGTCGTCTCAGCCTCGTCCGAAAGGCGCAGTACGGCCCCGGTTAAGCCCAACTGAGCTAGTTCACGGCAGGCCGCAATTCCGGCCGCAAACGACGGCGCCATGGCGCCCTCATAGCGACACGCCTTCGGAGTGTGCCGCACCCTTAGCGTTATTTCGGTGATGACCCCGAAAGCCCCTTCGCTCCCAAGTGCCAACTGGAGCAGATTGGGTCCGGCAGCGCTGGCCGGCACCCGGCCGGCTGACCAAGTTCCGATTGGCGTCGCGAGGGTCACCGACTCAATCATTTCGTCAATGCGTCCGTAGCCACTTGATGCCTGCCCGGCCGATCGAGTCGCGGCATAGCCACCGATGGTCGCCCGCTCCCATGACTGAGGTAGGTGACCTAGGGTGAACCCACGCTCGCCCAATAAACGTTCAAGGACCGGTCCGGTAATACCAGGTTGCACCCGAACTAGACCCGAGACCTCATCGAGGGCGATGAGGTCGCCAAGTCGATCTAGGCTGATGACGATCCCCATCACGTCTGCCGGGCGCGTAACACCACCGACCACCGAAGTACCCCCGCCATAAGGCACCACGCAAATCCGGTACTTCGAGCAGACCTGAAGTACGGCCAATACCTCGTCATGGTTTGCTGGCTGCACCACGGCATCAGGGACACTGGTGAGGTCAGCCGCTCGGCGTTCCAGCATGTCGATATAGGACATCCCGCGGCTGTGCATGAACCTTGCCATGGGATCAAGTAGCACCTGCGGCACGCCAACAGCCGCGCTGAGCGCATCAAGAGCCGGCTTTGGGAGTCTTGATGGCGGGACCGAGATTGGTGCCACCGGCGCACCTGAAGTCGAGATTGCCACCCCAACTTTGGCCGCTAGGAATTGCTGGGCGGGACCGCTGAGGCTCACCGGAGTGCCAGGGCGCCCCCACCTGGTGAACCGATCGATAAGGTCCGGGGTCGGTGCATGGGGGTTGACGGTCACTGTGAAAGCCTGACACATATGGGCACGGACTTTCTCCAGATAGGTGATAGGCGGGCGGACCTTTCCCCAGAGCGCCGCCTCGAGGACGAAAGCGCCCTAGCTACAACGGTTTTTGACATAATTATCATTGGTGGCGGGATTACCGGCGTTGGAATAGCACTAGATGCCGTCACCCGTGGACTTTCCGTTTTACTCCTCGAAGCGCAGGATCTCGCCTTTGGTACCTCAAGGTGGTCCAGCAAGTTGGTGCACGGGGGGCTGCGGTATTTGGCCAATGGTCAAGTTGACGTAGCTTGGGAAAGTGCGGTCGAACGCGGCCACTTGATGAGGACAATCGCACCGCATCTGGTGCGACCCCTCGCCCAAGTAATACCCATCATGAACGACACCAGCTTCGGCTCAGCGGTGCTAACGCGTGCTGGCTTTGCCGCTGGTGATGCGCTGCGAGCGCTAACGCGAATCAGTAGACATGTCTTGCCCGGGGCCCGGGTCATCAGCCCAGTGAAAACCCGAAGGCTAGTTCCGGCTATTGACGGTGCTCGCCTACGGGGTGGCCTCTTGGCTTGGGATGGCCTTTTGGAAGATGATGCCCGCCTCGTGGTTGCCGTAGCACGAACAGCAGCCGCCTACGGCGCTCGAATTCTTACCGGTTACCGAGTCCTATCGGCCGATGGCACCGGGGTCCGAGTAGTCAACCAAGGCGATGAGCAAATCGAGGTGCGCGCGAAAAACGTAATCAGTGCTACCGGAGTTTGGGCCGAGACTTTTGACGACCAGGTGGTAATCACCCCCTCACGTGGCACCCATGTGGTGCTGCGTGCAGAAACCCTGCAGCGACCACGTGCCGCTATGACAATCCCA
>JAQCEO010000056.1 GCA_027729805.1 Actinomycetota bacterium | reverse complement strand
GGGGCCGGCTATCAGTAGCATCACAATCAACAAAAGAGGGAGACATGATGAACCGCGACGCAGTAATCGTCGGTGCAGTGCGCAGCCCGGTCGGGATCGGTAAGCCGGAAAAGGGCGTGTTGAACGGTGTTCACCCCGTTGACCTCTCGGCCCTGGTGCTCCAAGGCCTCATCGCGCGTACCGGCATCGATCCGGTGATCGTTGACGATGTGATCTGGGGCGCGGTCTCCCAAGTTGGCGAACAGGGGTTCAATGTCGGGCGGAACGCAGCGCTCGCCGCTGGCTTCCCCGAGGACGTAACCGGGGTGACAATCGATCGGCAGTGCGGGTCGAGCCAGCAGGCCGCGCACTTCGGCGCCGCCGGTGTGATCGCTGGGCAGTATGACTTCGTCATCGCCGGTGGCGTCGAATCGATGTCGCGTGTGCCGATGTTTTCCAATGCCGCCGGTGGTGATGGCCCCTTTGGTCCCCGCATGATTGATCGTTATGACGGTGGCTTGGTCGGCCAGGGCATCAGTGCCGAGATGATCGCCGAGCAATGGCACCTAAGCCGCGGTGATCTGGATGCGATCGCGGTCACCTCCAATGAGCGGGCCGCTGCCGCCACCGCCGCTGGTCTTTTTGATGACGAGATCATCCCGATCACGACCGCCACTGGCATAGTCACCGCAGATCAGGGTATCCGCGCCGGCACCACCTTGGAGTCGCTGGCGGGCTTGAAGACCCCGTTCAAGGAGGGTGGTGTGGTGACCGCCGGCAACGCCTCGCAGATTTCCGATGGTTCGGCCGCGCTGCTCATCACCACTTCGGACAAGGCCCGCGAATTCGGCCTCAAGCCACTGGCCCGCTTCCATACCTTCGCCCTCGCCGGTGTCGACCCGATCATCATGTTGACCGGCCCGATCCCCGCGACCAAGAAGGCACTGCAGCGCAGCGGGTTGGCCCTTTCCGATATCGGAACTTTTGAAGTTAATGAGGCCTTCGCCGCGGTGGTCGGGGCCTGGTACCAAGAGATCGGCGCTGACGCAGCACTCACCAACCCAAATGGTGGCGCAATCGCCCTTGGCCACCCACTCGGTGCATCCGGTGCGCGCCTCATGACTACCATGCTCCATCACATGCGTCGAAACAACATCAAGTACGGTCTGCAGACGATGTGCGAAGGTGGTGGCATGGCTAATGCCACTATTCTCGAACTGCTATAGCGGCTCGAACTGCTATAGCGGCTCGAACTGCTATAGCGGCTCGAACCGCTGTAGGCGCCAGTTCTACCGAAAGGTCGACAAGTCATGAGCAAGGTGATGGCATCCGCACGTGAGGCGGTCGCCGATATCTCCAGTGGGTCAAGTATCGCCGTTGGCGGCTTCGGCCTCTCCGGTATCCCCGACACCCTCATCAGTGCACTACTAGAAACCAAACCCACCGGCCTTGATGTCGTGAGCAACAACTGCGGTGTCGATGACTGGGGCCTTGGCCTACTGCTCCGCGCCGGCCTCATTGCGCGCATGACTTCGTCCTACGTCGGTGAAAACAAGGAGTTCGAGCGCCAGTACCTGACCGGCGAACTCGAAGTCGAGCTGGTGCCGCAGGGCACCCTCGCCGAGCGGCTCCGGGCCGGCGGCGCTGGTATTCCTGCCTTTTTCACCCCTGCGGGGGTCGGCACCTTCGTTGCCGAAGGCGGGATGCCACTTCGCCACAACCCCGACGGCACGGTGGCCGTCGCCTCCAAGGCCAAGGAGGTACGCGAATTCGAAGTGCGCGGGCAACTGCGCGAGTACGTGCTCGAGCGTGGAATCACCACCGACTTCGCTTTTGTTCGCGCAAGCATCGGTGACACCACCGGCAACCTGGTCTTCGATAAGGCCACCCGTAACTTCAACTCACTCGCCGCCACCGCCGGGCGCATCACGATCGCCGAAGTCGAGCAACTCGTCGAACCAGGCGACATTGATCCCCAGCAGGTGCATGTGCCCGGTGTTTTCGTACAGCGGGTAGTCGTACTGACCCCTGAACAAGTTGCCGGCAAGCGCATCGAGCGCCGCACCGTTAGGAATCCCACATGACCTGGACCCGCGAGGAGATGGCCGCACGTGTTGGTGAAGAGCTAACCGATGGCCAGTACGTAAACCTCGGCATTGGCTTACCGACCTTGATCCCCAACCATCTGCCGGCCGGCGTCAACGTTATTTTGCAAAGTGAAAACGGGATTCTCGGCACCGGCCCCTATCCCGAGGATGGCCACGTCGACCCCGATCTCATCAATGCCGGCAAGGAAACTGTCACCGTGCTCCCGGGCGCATCGTTCTTCGATTCGGCCACCAGCTTCGGGATGATTCGCGGCGGTCATATTGACGCAGCGGTGCTCGGAGCCATGCAGGTATCAACCACCGGTGATCTCGCCAACTGGATGATCCCCGGCAAGATGGTCAAGGGCATGGGTGGTGCGATGGATCTCGTGCACGGTGCGCGCTTGGTGATCGTCATGATGGAGCATGTCGCGCGCGATGGCACCCACAAGATCGTCGATAAGTGCTCACTGCCGTTGACCGGCAAGAAGGTTGTTAACCGCATCATCACCGAGATGGCCGTAATTGACGTCACCCCCGGTGGCCTGGTGCTCGTCGAGACCGCGCCGGGGGTCAGTGTCGATGAGGTGCGCGCGGCCACCGGGCCAGAGCTCACTTTGGCGAGCAACGCGATCATTCGCGGCTAGGCCGGGGCCGGCACTAACTAGCCGAACTCTAAGAAGTTGTTTGATCCCAACCCGGTTGGCGCTTATTCAAGTACGCCGTCATGCCTTCGATGCCCTCCGCGGAGGCAAAAATCCCGGCCGATAATTCACTTGTCCAGTCAAAAGCGCCATCGCGCGACATCGTCGGCACGCGCCGCAGTAGTTCTTTGGTATGCGCGAGTGCCAATGGCCCGCACTTTGTGAACATCGCGGCGTAGCGTTCGACTTCGGCGTCTAATGCGCCGGGGGTTTTCGACTCTGAGGCCACGACCGAGGTGATGAGCCCGGCGCGTAACACCCGAGCTGCATCAACGCGATCACCGGTAAGTAGCAACTCCTGCGCATCGCGGCGATGCATCACCGAAAGACACACCACTGAAATCACGGCCGGTGCCAGACCGAGGCGCACTTCCGAAAATGCGAACTTCGCATCAGCCGAGGCGATTGCAATATCGCAGGCCGCGACGATGCCGGTGCCGCCGGCGGCCACATGGCCTTGAATGCGGGCGATGGTTGGCTTGGGGCAGTCGAGCAGGGCTTCGAGGAGAAGCACCAACTCGGCCGGGCCGGAGCCGGTGAAGTTCGCGCCGCCGGCACCGGGACCACCGTCAGCAGTTACCGCGGCCGCTAGATCTGCACCCGAGCAAAACGTGCTGCCGGCACCGGTCAGCACGATCACCCGCACCGCCTTGTCACCGGTCGCGGTCTCCAGATGGGCGCGGGTTAAGGCCATCGCCTCCGGGGTCAGCCGGTTGCGCTGGTCATGACGATTAAAGGTCACGGTGGCCACCGGACCGCGGGCCTCATAAAGCACCCCGGCGGGCGCTGCTTCTGGTGTCACAGGGCTTATCCTTACCCCAAGATGAATCTGCGACGAAGGCGACCTGCGATCTGGGCCTTGGTGATCGCCGCGACCACCGCGACCTTGGTGGTTGGCGCCGGTGCGCCCGGCTCGGCCAGTGTCCAGCAGGTGACAACCGTCGCGAACGGCTCATTCGTCTTTCGCACCGCCAATGGCATCCTGCCAACCTGGGAGTCTTCGGATATCCGCATCACCGGGGTCTCCCCCGGTGCGGCCATCAGCAACTTCGGCAATACCTACGCCGAGGTGACACTACCAATCGTCGCCATTAACGGTAGCGCGCATTTTGCCGCGGGTGGGTTTCGCCTAACCAATGTCGACACCGGTGAGTTCGTGAACTGCGCCACCCCGGTGATCGATACCAAGGCCAAGGTGGTGGACTGCGTCACCCAAGGCGGCATCAACCGGCCGGTCTTCGCCATCAAGTCAATCGCGACCAAGGCCAAGGTCTTCGGCGCCTTTACCCGCACCACGATTTACCGCGGGCTGACGCTACGGGTGGCCAATACCTTGATGGCGGACTTCCTAAATGACGCCTTGGACGTAAATATCTTCAGCCCATACGTCACATTCGCAACAGGAGAACTCACCGTTAACAGGAGACGCTGACTTTTCCACAATTCGCAAAATCTTAGGTTTAAGTCTTCGGCGTGTCGGGCAACAATCCCAATATGAAACGCAACGCACTCGCCGCCCTGAGCGGCACCATTTTGGCCCTGGCCATCGGCTCGATCGCCATTGGGTCCGCCACCACCGCATACGCCGCTGAATCCCCCGGCACCGTCGTCGCGGCAGCGAAAACTGCTGCCAAGCCAGCACTTTTGGCCAATATCCCGCGTGGGGTAAACATCACCGAAGTGTTCGGCTCAAGTGTCACCATCGTCACCCGATCCGGCCCGGGTAGCACAACCCCGATAACCAAAACCCCGGACAAAGCCGGGCATGTGACTTTCACGAATCTCATTGCCGGTGCGACCTACGTCGTCGTGCATGACGGCAAGATCATCGGCTCGGTCACCCCCGTCAACGCGGTGGGTACGGCAACTGATCTGGTCGTGCGCACTACGTCAAAGAACAACACCGTCAAACTCGACTGGGCGCACCAAGTGACCAAGACCAATGGCGGTGCCAGTGTTACTTATGTCATCACCGCCAAGCCGGCAACCGGCAAGGGCGCCACCGTGACCTCCGAGGTCGCCGGCGTCGCTACCCGAAGCAACACCGCCGCGCGCGGCAACACCGCCTCGAAGTCCGCCACCTTGACCGGCCTTGACCCTGACACCTTGTATGTGTTCGCTATCACGCCGAAGAACTCGATCGGTGCCGGTAAATCATCGGTGGCCCGTATGAAGCGCTCCCTAGCCGACATCACCGGCATCAAGGACATGAAGGACACGGCGCCCGCGACCCCGACAGCTGTTGCCGAGGAAGTCAAGCCGGTTGAAAAGCCGGTTGAAAAACCTGCCGACACGGGGCCGGTCACACCCGCGCCCACACCCGCACCAGCACCGGCACCAGCCCCGGGCCCGGCCACACCTGCCACCAAGACGATCTATGTCTGCCCGGATGCCTATACCGAAACCGGTAGCGGTGTTTGCGAGAAGACCAGCGCCTACACCTACACCTCGATCGGCTACACCTACCACGAGGAACCGAACTACGTGCAGGTGCAAGTTGGCACCACCGAGCGCTCACATCCATTCGATGGCAACGCCTGCGGCTGGGGCACGCTCTATGGCAACACCTGCTACGAATACACCGCGGTTTACGAAACCCGCCAGCAGGGCACCAATCAGGTCAAGGACGCCACCCCCGCCGGTTACACCGACAACGGATCCGCGTGGACCAAGAAGGACGCCATGCCGGCCGGGTACACCGACAACGGATCGGCCTGGGTCCAGACCGCCGCCAAGGTTGCGAAGGTTGTGCCGGCTTAAGCCGTGCGCATTAGTTAGCGCCGGCCGGCCCCTGCTAAGGGGGCCGGCCGGCGATCGGCTTAGACCTGCTCGTTCCGTCAAAAATCACCCTGAAAATGACGGAACGAGCAGGTTTAAGGGTCGTCAATGCCCGGCCAGGCACCGGTGTACGTTCGGCGGGTGTCAATGCTCGCCAACCTAAGCACCAGGCTGAGCCAGCAACCGCGCCTGCAAGGTGGGCTCGCCATCGCCGCCGTCACGCTCTTCACCGGCCTCATCTCCCAGCGTTGGGCCGGGCTCGACACCCCCGACTCGTCGTTTTACGCCACCCTTGGCCTTTTCGGTGACGAAGTCACCGACCGCGCGCCATTTCCTTCCTACTACTGGACGCGCCTGGGCGTGATCGCACCCGTGCGCGCCCTGACCGAAGTGTTCGGCACCTGGCCGGGGTTTGCGATCTACCGAATGTTGTTACTGCTGCTGATCGTGGCCAGCACGTATCTCATCTTGCGCCGCTATACGAGCGCGCTATCGGCGACCTTCCTTGTCGCCATCACCGCACTTAGCACCGTGGTACTTAGTTATCTCGGTAACCCATACCCGACAAGTGCGGTGCTGGCGGGCACGGTGGTGCTGATCGCCTGCGCGATGTCTTGCGCCAAGCCCGCATTTGTTATTGCCGGGATCACCGCAGGTTGGCTGGTGATGGTGAACCCACCTGGTGCTCTGCTCGCCGGCACCATCTGGTTGGTGCTGCGCATCCAGGCCCGACCAAAACTGCGCAGCTTCGTGCTGAATGACATCGTGATTTCTGGCGCGAGCGCAATCCTCACCTTCTTGGCCTTCCTCGGGGTCGGCCGATTGCTGTTTTCGAAACTTGATTGGTTCGGCACCTACCTTGAGGCAACCAAGCTCAACTACTCCGACTTCGCCAGCAAGACCGCGGTGTGGCTCGGTGATATCTCGCTGGTAGTTCCGGTTGCGGTGCTCGTGATTGTCGTGGTCGCGTGGCTCACCCACCGCGACGAGGTCGCCGCGCAGCGCGCACTGGTTATCAGCACGGTGAGCATCGCGTTCATGCTGGTGTTCTCACCCATGATGGGCGGCATCGTTCTTGAAGCGCCGATGTATCAGGCGATGCTCTGGCCGCCGGCCATGGTGGCCCTGGGTTTGGTGCTGACCTTCGCGCTGCCCGATCAAGGTTGGAACAGGTGGCAGGGCGGTGTCGGCCTCATTGCGATCGCCCTCGTCGTCATCGCCGGGCATCTGAATCCAAACCTGAACCTGGCCATGGGCTGGGCGCTGGCCGCGGTCAGCGTCGCGGTGTTCTTATTCGCCTCCTATAAGCGCACCATCGGCGCGCTCCTTGGCCTCGCGCTGGTGCTGTCGGGGGCCCAACTCCTGCAAAACTCGCGCGGGCAAATTGGGCTTTATTACCCGAGCCCGTATAGCTACGCCTTCAACGCGAATCCGATCAGCGCGAAGATCCATACCGCTGTCAACACCCAAGGATGGCTGCTCGCAAACACCACCCGCGAGGACAAGATTCTCGATTGGGTGCAAGGGGATTGGGTGAGCGGTGATCGCGAGCTTTATGTGGTCGCGGCGATGCAACTGTGGGGTGAGAACCGGGTAACCCTTGAACCGGCTTTGACGAATGACGACATCACGCGGCTGCAGACCATCAAGCCGACGGTGCTCGCCATGTATGGTCAAACCATGGCTGGCGTCATGGCATTTTGGTCGAGTATCCCGGCGGCCAACCGGCCCACCGCGCCGAATTGCTACGACTTCACCTGGCCCACCGAGCAGGTTTCGCAGGGCCACGCCTGCCTGACCAAACTCACCTGGGGCAACTAATGCGTTATCTTTCGGCCCGCACGGCCTGGGAGACGTTGATCACCGCGGTAGTCGCGTTCGTCATCTCACTCATTGTCTTCGGCCCGATCCTTGGGCTACTCAATAGTGGCTGGGCCGGCTCCGACATGCTCAGCACCTACGTCAATGCCGAAGTTTGGTCCGGGTTCTCCTACGCCCCCACCACCCACTTTGGTTTCCCGCTCGGCATGAACCTCAATTACTTCCCCGGGATCGACATCACCGAGAACGTATTCGCCCAAATCCTCACGAACATCACCGGCCAGCCCTTCGTCGGTGTGAATCTGCTGGTGATCATTTCGTTCCCGCTCGTTGCCGCATTGATGTATTTGGTGATCCGGATGACGGGCCTGCGCGGGCCGCTGGCGATTGCCCTTGCCGTCACCGCATCCCTGCTGCCATTTCACTGGGGTCGCGCCCTCGGCCACACCTACCTCGCCACGCTTTATTCGGCCGCCATCGGTCTCGCGCTCGTGCTGCTGATCGGCAGCGGTCAGTTCGAACGGCTGCGGGGGCTCGGCACCAAACGGCAAAAGATCATCTTTAACTCGGTGATCTCGCTGCTGGTCATCACCATCGCTTGGACCGGCGTCTACTTCGTGGCTTTCACCTTGCTCCTCGGATTCGCCGCACTCATCTGGCGCTTCGCCCACCGTGCCCGTCTGAAAGAAATCGTGATTGACGCCGTGCCCTTCATCGGGGTCGGGGTGCTGGCCGTGATCGGCTTCATCCCGGCGCTGCTCACCTTGCGCGCCGACCCGCCGCTGCTCTCGCTCGGGGAGCGGTTGCCGTACGAGTCGGTGACATTCGCCGGCAATGTCGCCGTCGCGCTGCTCCCGCTGCCCCAAAGCTCACTGCCCATGCTGGGTGCCTATAACAACAAGATCGTCGAAGCCATCTCCGCCGCGCCTTGGGGTGAGGGCACGGCCATCACCAATCACGGCACGTGGATCACCGCCTTGGCCCTAGTCGTGATGCTCGTCGGCATTGTGCTGCGCACCCGCCGCGCACCAATAATCAGAACTGTCAACCGGGCTAAAGCCACCGGTGCTCCCGTCACCCTCGCCTTCATCACCTACCTAACCGTCGTGGTGCTGTTGTTCTTCATCCCCTGGGGTTTGAACTACCTATTCGCCGGCACCATCTCGGCCCAGATCCGCGGCTGGAACCGGCTAACACCAATACTGCTTTGGTTGTTCCTGCTCGGTGCCGCAGTCGTGCTGCAACGCACGCGCATCGCCCGCCGCATGGTCTATGCCCTACCCATCGCCGTGATCGTGCTCGCCCTCACCGCAATCGATTCGGTGCTGCCATTTCGCGCGGCGTATGCCGGCAGCGCGGCCGAAGTCGGCGGTGTTACCCAAGCGGCGCGCGATTATGCAACCGCGGTCAATACCGCGATCCCCGAGCCTTGCGGCATCTTGCAATTGCCCTATATGGGTTATCCGGAGTTCGGCCCGGTGCGCGGCATCCATGACTACGACCATTTCTGGGCCGCACTGCTCAACCCAAACAAATCGTGGAGTTACGGGGCTGTCAAGAACACCGACGCGAGTATTTGGGCCGCGCAATTACCTGCAATCCCAAGCCCTGAACAAGTTGAGCAATTGCGCCTTGGTGGTTTTTGTGCCATCCACTTCGACACCCGAGGTTTCATCAGTGAACAACTACCACCACTTGAGCAGTACCTCACCGAGAATTTCGGGGCGCCGATTGCCACCGGTTTCGCGGGCAAGTGGCAGCTCTACGCCATCGCGAATCCGATCCTGACGACACCAGCGCCAAGTGAAGCCGGGCAACCCACGCTGCCCGCGTTCTTCCACCAACCGATGATCACCGCCGACGAAGTGAGCGTCGCCCCACGCGGCACCCATCTGGATTTCAGTTGGTACTGGACGATCAACCCGATCGCGACTTTCACCATCACCCCCACAACGGCCGAGGTGCCCGTCACCACCGTCACCGGAGCCATTAGGTCACCGGAGTGCGGCACCCGGCCCGTCACCGTCAAACTCCAAAGCGCAGGCAGTGAGCAGGTCGTGACCCTTATCGCCAAGGCCAAGGAGAGCACCGCGTTCACCCTCACCTTGCCCACGCCTGCTGCCACGCCGGTGACCCTCGTCGTCGAGGCGCCGGGTGCGGGTTGCAGTGTTGCGGATTTCGGGGGGCAGCAGTACGCGCAGGTTATTGACCTCGCGGCCAGTTAAGTTCATACCCAAGGCTAGGTGGCCACAAAGCTGGCCGCGTAGCCTTGCCCTATGTCAACCGGCGCGAAGCAGCGCACCGCGCCGTGGGCGCTGATCGCCGCCGGGCTACTACCCGCCGCCATCACCGCCGGCATGCTGTGGTGGTTGATCCCCTCGGGTCAGTGGAAGATCTTCGGTATCTGGACCGAGCCATCGGTGATCAACTGGAGCACCGGCTTCGCCGACCTCGCCTACCTCACCGCAACAGCAGACTGCATGGGGGCCGGCACCGACATCACGACCTGTGATCCGTACGGGCGCCCCTTCACCCCCTATACCGTCATCCCCTCCAGTGTTCTGCGGGCTCTTGGCCTCGGGCTGCAGCAGACCGGGGTGCTCGGTGTTGGCCTTGCCACGATCTGGGTTGCACTAGTTGGCGCCTTAAGTGTTCTGGTGGTCACCCGGTGGCAGCGAGTCGGCGCAAGTGGTGCGGTCGGCCTGGTCGCGGCCCTTGCCGCCATCACCTTGCTTGCTATCTCACCTCCAGTACTACTGGGTGTCGAGCGCGGCACGGTCGACATCCTCATCGCCGCGCTCGCAGCTGCCGGCCTGCTTCTCTTCGCGCGCCCGGCAAGTGGTGCGGCAACCAAGACCGTCGGCGCAATTGCACTGTTCATCGCGTCGATCCTTAAGTACTTCGCGGTCGGCGTCTTTGCTGTGTTCCTCGCCCCAAGGCGCTGGTCGTGGATTGCCGCAGCCGCGGGAGCAGCAACAGTCGTGTTCTTGATCTGGAACTTCGATGATCTGCTGGTGGCCCAGGGCACCGCGCGATCTGCCATCGTCTCCACCACCCGCATCATGTTTTCCAGCACCACCGGGATTGTCACCTGGCTCGTGGAAGATCCGCTCGCGTTCACCCCGCCCACCGGTCAAGTGCTCAACCCGACACTGCTCAAGGCAGTCGGTGCGCTTATCTTCCTTGCGCTCATCGCGTTGTTCGTCGCCCTGCTTCATAAGAGCCAAACGACCAGCAACGAAATCGTTGACGCCTCGTGGTACCTCATCGTCGGCGGCAGTTTCATCCTCGCCGTGCCCTACCTGCTCGGTGAGTCAAATGACTACCGGCTGCTGTTCCTTCTGCTGCCCCTTGCCGGCGTCCTTGTTTGGATCGGGCAAGGTGGCCCGCAGTTGTTGCTGTGGCCAATCGGCGCCGCGGTTGTTTTCGCCGGCCTTACGGGCTCATCAATGGTCACTAACGATGCCGGATTCATCATCCCCAAGGCCGCCCTGATCATCGGTGACTTCGCCCTAGCGGTGGCTTTGGCTTTTGGGGTTGCGCTGTGGTGCTGGGCCTGGATCAGCAAATTCGCGGCGCGAAGGACCTAAAGCATCAGACCGAACCCGCTCGTTGGTCAATGCGTTCGGCGATCCAAGTCTTGATTACTGATTGCCTTGTGACCCCAAGTCGAGTAGCTTCTTGATCAAGGGACGCCACCATCCAAGCCGGGAAATCCACATTTACCCGATGCGGATCCCTAACCGGCCTACGCGCGCTCGCCAGATCCAGTTCAGCAGTGACATCCTCGCCCGCGTCAAATTTCGTATCAAACTCACTCGCCTTCATAAAGATCCACCTCCTCATCTCGTGACCGCCTAACCGAGATCAGACGAATAATCCCTGCGCGATATGTAACGATCGCTGACCAGTGCACTTCGCCGATCAGACCAATAATCAAGTACCTAGGCTCCCCCTCTGATCGGGCTCGAACTTCAAGACAACGATCATCAAGCCACAGTTCCTGAGCTTCAAAGAAATCGATGCCGTGCTTGTCGTGGTTTAGTCGACTCTTGCGCTCATCAAAATCAAAGACGTTCAGCATTTGGATACCGCAAACTTTAGAGCTAAATATATACCCTTTTTATCCCCAAAAGGATAATAATGGCCGGTTTTGCTATCCGACATTGCCTTCACCTCCATAATTCGGCCCTTCACCGCACCTAACACGGCAGGTATGACAGCCCAACCACGCCGCGTAACCTTGCCTCATGCCCACCGGCCCCGAGCTTTGGAGCAAGGCCAAGACCTTGATCCCCGGCGGCTCGATGCTGCTGTCAAAGCGCGCCGAGATGTATCTGCCCGCCGGCTGGCCCGCCTACTTCTCTCGGACGCAGGGCTGCACGGTTTGGGATCTTGAAGACAAGCCGTATCTAGACGTCGGCCTGATGGGCGTTGGCACGAACATCCTTGGCTATAGCCACCCCAAGGTTGATGAAGCCGTGCTGCGCACCATCAAAAGTGGCAACCTGTCAACCCTTAATGCCCCCGAAGAGGTTTATCTCGCCGAAGCCCTGATCGCCCTGCATCCGTGGGCCGGTATGGCGCGCTTCACCCGCAGTGGTGGCGAGGCCTGCGCCGTTGCGGTGCGCATCGCGCGCGCCGCATCGGGCAAAGAAAAGGTTGCGTTCTGCGGTTACCACGGTTGGCACGATTGGTATCTCGCAGCAAATCTCGGTGCGGACGATTCACTCGATGGCCACCTGCTCCCTGGGCTGGAGCCCAACGGGGTGCCGCGCGCCCTGCGGGGATCGTCCATACCTTTTAGATTCAACGATCTCACCGGACTCACCGAGATCATGAGTGCAGGTGACGTCGGCGTCATCTTCATGGAGGTGCAGCGCGGCGACCCACCGGCGCCCGGCTTCCTCGAAGGGGTGCGGGCCCTTGCCACCAAACATGGAGCGGTACTCGTCTTTGACGAGTGCACATCAGGTTTTCGTCGACCCTTTGGCGGCCTGCACCTGTATTACGGCGTTGACCCCGATATCGCCACCTTCGGTAAGACCCTCGGCAATGGCTATGCGATCAACGCGATCATTGGCCGCGCCGAAATCATGCAGGCCGCCCAAACCACCTTCATCTCCAGCACCTTTTGGACCGAGCGCATCGGCCCCACCGCCGCCCTTGCCGCCCTAGCTGCGATGGAACAGGAGGATGCGCCCGCGCGCGCGCACCAGATCGGGGTCACCGTGCAGCAACGCTGGCAAGAAACCGCAGCAGCTGCGGGCCTTGCCATCACCGTCGGTGGCCTGCCGGCCCTCGCCAACTACACCGTCACCGGCCTGGACCCACTACTCGTCAAGACTTATGTCACCGGGCGCCTCCTGGACCTTGGCTTCCTCGGTGGCATGAGCGTCTACGCCGCCATCGCCCATACCGATG
>JAQCEO010000055.1 GCA_027729805.1 Actinomycetota bacterium | reverse complement strand
CGTGCAGCAACGCTTGCAGGACACCGCAACCGCCGCGGGCCTTGCCATCACCGTCGGCGGACTGCCGGCCCTCGCCAACTACACCGTCACCGGCCTGGACCCACTACTTGTCAAGACTTATGTCACCGGGCGCCTGCTGGACCTTGGCTTCCTCGGTGGCATGAGCGTCTACGCCGCCATCGCCCATACCGATGCGGTGCTTGACCAATACTTCGAGGCGGTCGCAATCGTCATGGGTGAACTCGCGCAACTTGATGACGCCGGCCTACTGGCGCTGCTACCGGGCGGGGTGGCTCAGGCTGGTTTCGCGCGGCTGACCTAGCCCAAGAATGGCGTCAGGCCACGCTGGCGGAGGCCTTCGTCAATGCCGCCCCAAAAACTTGTCACATTGATAGACCGCGCGCGCTGCTTCGCCGCCTGCTGGGCCGCGGCCAGTTTCGCTGGGTCGGCGAGGAAGCGATCCACCACCGCAGGGGCGTCAGCGGGCGTTGCGAAGTAGCAGTACTCGGATTCGGGCACCCAGAACCGCTCGGTGCGATCAACGTCATCGGTGAGGATGACGCAACCAACCGCCGATGCCTCGAGCACTCTGGTCTTGAGTTGTTGATAAGGCCCCGCTGATGACTGCGAGAAGTTCAGGGCGAGGTTGCTTTGCGCAAGGGCGGTCATGTAGTCGAGCCAACTCGGTTGGTTGCTGCGGGCATCACCACTTGCTTCGCTGGTGTCAGCGCGATGCGGATTAACCGCGACCCTAACTCCCTGCGCCCGCAGTTCGTCGAGCATCTCAATCCGGTACGGATAAAGCACGCCGATGAACACCACGTCATAGATCTTGGGTAGTCCTAAAGCATGTGCATCGACAACAGCAAGTGATTGGTTCGATACCGGCATATTGACCGGGCCAACCTCAACCCGCCCCTTCACCAAGACGCCATCCATCGGCATACAGATGTCAACCAACAAAAAGTTCGGTGACATCCGCGCCAGGCGGCGCGCACCGAAAGTTATGTAGCGGTAGGAGGAGTCGGTAACGACGCCAAGTAGTACGCCATCCCACCGCGTGCTCAGCTGCGACCACAGCGTGTCCCAGGTGTGTTGTTGTTGCCCTGAATTCGGATCGGCCTCAATTTGGGTGATGAGATGAGTAGCACCGGAGTCAACGAGAAAGCGAATCAACCGCACGTGCCACGAGACCGGGTCCTCCCCTGCCGCAACCGAGAAGATGGTGACCTTGTCGGCTCCGGCATACTCGCGGGCCGCCTGCGCGATCTCGTAGAAGAAGTTACCGCCCGCGGCTTGCCAGGTATCAACTTCAGGGCCGACCTGCGGCACCACCACGAGGTGGCTGGGTCGACCTCCAACCAGCTTCGGTAGGTCGGCGAGCAGCGTTGTGTAATTCGCCAACTGGATCTCTACTTGCATCTCTTTCTCGCGCTTGCGGTTCCAAATGACCCAGTCGAGGTTCGGGTAAACCCATGAAGCAAGGGCGCCGAGCCATGACCTCACGGTTTCGCCGTCAGCAACGGCTGCCCCACCGCCCATTGGGGTCTGATGCGATCCAGCAGCGTCCGAATGGTTTCAAACCCGACCACCTGGTTGTCGTTGTCAAGCAAGATGAATTGCTTATCCAAGACTTCGGGGGCCATGGTAATGAAACCGGGCCAAACCGCGGTCCAGGCCGGGGTATTGGTCAACCATTCACGGCGCAGCCAGTCAACAACCTGTTGCGCCCCGGTGTCCTCACCGGATAGACCCGCAAGCAACCGGGTGCACGAGTAGGTGGTCTGGCCATTCGGCAACCCAGTCGGCGCCTCCGCGCCCTGCGGATAGTAGGCGCAGCCGATTGGATTCGCCAAGATCGTTTGATCGGCGGTGTTACGAACTTCAGCGGGCCACCAGTAACCGCGGTTATCGCCGGTATTCGCGGGCCACTGGGATGGGCTCATATAGGTGAAAGCACGCGGCAGAATCGTATCGATGGTGAGCATGTAGATCACGCCAACAATCGCAGCGACTCGAACCAAAGTCATGCCGACGCGTTTGTGATCAAGTTGCATGATCGCCATGGGCAGCGTGATGGCCAGCACCAGAATTGATGCGGTGAAAGTTGATTTCAGGCCACCATAAGCGGTGCCGCTCCCGGCGAACCAGGTGCCGAAAGTGCTAACTGTCAAACCAAAAGCCACCACCAGTAACAATGGAATAAAAGCGATGAACTGCCCTGACTTAGTTCTCGACCCGCGTTGCCGTGAAATATAGAGCGCGCCTAACACTGCAGACGCTACGGCGAGTAGGCCAAGTGCCGGCTGGATAATTTCGGTGCCACCTTGACTAGTGAGCAATTGCAGGCCGCGGATCGGCAAAGCCGCAACCGCGGCACGCACTCCACCGCCACCCGATCCAGGAGCATCAGCGGCCGTTGGAATATCAGCCATATATAGCAAGGCGCTAACCATTGAAGTCCACATCAGCACCAGCGTTAGAGCTAACAGCCCTATTGGAACAAGTGGGAGTTTAGCGATACTTCGGGCTTTCGCCGATTTCATGACGAGGTAAATCACCATCCCGATAAAGATCGGTACCGCGATCACCATCAACGGGAACCAAACCAGTGCCGCGATAGCCACCGATAAGGTCGTCAACACATAAGCATGTGGAATCTTCGACCCGACGATGAACACGCTCGCCCAGATGCCGAGCACCAGAAAGGTGAGCTCCAAGGTTAGGTGGCCTAGGCCGCTAACCGCCAAACTCGCTGTCATCATCACGAAAGCGCCGATCCAGATCAGTGGCGCAGGGATAAAGCCCCGAGTCCTGTCACCGGCGGAGATGCGAAAGCGCGCCTCAGCGATCGGGGCGAAGATGAATGGCACCAGCATCACTAAAACGAATTCAAGGTAGATCACGGTGTTTGCCGCTACAAAAACTTGGTTTATCCCGCCGAATGACAATTGCGAGACGACCGCTAGCAAGGTCGCCATCATCACCATTACCAATTGCAACGGACCGCCTAGGGGCACCGCTTGCTCAATCGGGTTTCCCGTTGCCACCTGTGCGGCAAAGTCCAGCCACTTGGCGTTGTCCTCAGCCCCTTGGCGAACCAGCAGAAATCCGACACCCGTGTAGAGACCTGAGGTTGGGGCCGCCCATAGCCGCGACAAAATCAGGAAACCAAGGCCAACGAGGACTGGTGCTATCACCGCGATCATTTGACGGCTAAACGGCACCGCAGCAGATCCCTGCAAGCGTCGCCGGTAGAAGAAAGCGGCCACTAGTACCAGCAGCAGCGCAATTAGCACCGCGACTTGTAGTGACAAGAAATCCCACCGCTGCCCGCGATCGTGGGTGAAGTTGATGAAAGCCCCAACAAATGCCACGGCGGCCATTAGCCCCACCACCACGAAGGTAAGGCTGCGTACGAGCACAAGAGTCGCAATAGGCAACGCCAAAAAGGCGATCAAGAAGATCAGGTTGCCCATTTGGCTCCAAGGTGATTTGAGGACAGCCCTCGGAGTTTACCCGCCCGCGCATTTTGACCGCCGACAGCGAGGAAATAGCGTGGTTTCGGGCAGTTGCCCCCAATCTACGAGGTCGGGCCAATCCGCGGCCTGATCCGATGAAAATTGTCTGGCGCTGTGACTGGTTTGAGCATTGCTGTTTCCCGTCGGGCTGAGGTGGCAGCGGTGGGACTCGGAGCGAGATCCCAGTTCATTGGCTAGCACCTGACACACTTATCAACCGTGAGCCCGATCGTTTCAATCGTCATCCCCGTGTTCGATGGGTTGGCGCATCTGAAAGTCGCCGTCAACTCCATTCTCGCCCAGACCTACACCGATTTGGATGTGGTCTTGGTAGATGGTGGTTCAACCGACGGCTCGCGCGAGTGGATCCATACGGTCGACGACTCCCGGGTCCGCGCCGAGTTGATGCCCCACGGCACCACCGCGGCCAATAACTGGACAGCGGCCTCACGAGCCGCGCGCGGCAGCTACGTGAAGTTACTCTGCCAAGACGATGTCTTATATCCGCAGGCGATCGAGCATCAAGTCGGCGATCTTGAGGCAAACCCATCCGCGCATTTCGCTGTCGCCCAACGCGATATCGTAGACGTCAACGGCAAGATGATTTATCGCCGCCGCGGTTGCGCCGGCCTCAAGAGCGGGTTGATCGATGGGCAAGTGGCCCTACGTGCTTCCTACGCTCACGGCACCAATGTTTTCGGTGAACCACTTGCGATTTTATTTCGACGCGCACCACTTGATGCGGTGCTCTCGTGGAATGACGAGCGACCATTCCTCCTTGACCTGGAGCTCTACACTAGGGCTCTTTCGAACGGGCCGATTGTGGTGCGACGGGAAGCCATCGGCGCCTTTCGGGTCAGCAGTAGCTCGTGGTCCACCCGGTTGGTTAAGAACCAAAAAGCGCAATTACGCTCCTGGCAACGCGAGTTGGAGCACACTTTGGAGCCCCCGCCCAACAACTGGCTCCGTGCCGCGGCAGCACTTCGCCTGCACGAGCAGATGCTGATGCGCCGGGCCGCGTATCGGGTCCTGAAACTGCGCGGGTCCTTCCAAAGCGACCCAACGGGCTAAACTGCGCGGGTGGCAAATAACGGTGATAAATCCCTGAGCGTGAGCATCGTCATCCCCGTTTACTCCGGCGTCGAAACCCTGCCGCAACTACTCGGCGAACTCGCCGCGCTAACTAGCCCGCAAGCCACCCCTGATGGGCGCAAATTCGCCGTTACCGAAGTGCTACTGGTCTGGGATCGCGGGCCCGGGCGCAGCGATGAAATCATTCGCGAACTAAAACTTCGCTATCCGTTCGTGCGCCCAATCTGGCTCTCGCGTAACTTCGGGCAGCATGCGGCGACGTTAGCCGGCATGACGTCAGCAAGTGGCGACTGGATCGTCACGATGGACGAGGACGGTCAACAAGATCCCGGGCATATCGGCCAGATGATTGACCTTGCCTATAACAAACACGCACAACTTGTTTATGCCGATCCAACAAACGAAGCGCCCCATGGCGCGCTGCGCAACGCCGCATCCAAAACTGCTAAATGGCTATTCATCAGACTCCTGGCCGGCCGATCCTTCGCCGAGTTCAATAGCTACCGGCTCATCCTCGGCGAGGTCGGCCGCAGCGTTGCGGCCTATACCGGCTCGGGGGTCTATCTCGATGTCGCCCTGAGCTGGGTGGTGGCCGATGTCGCCAAGCAGCCCGTCATATCGCGTGCCGAGGGCCGCCCGGCCAGCAACTACTCGATGAAGAAACTCATCTCCCACTTCGGTCGCCTAGTCGTCTCGTCCGGCACCCGGCCACTGCTCTTCGTCTCAATCCTCGGCGGGGTCTTCGTCGTCATCGGTGCGCTATTGACCCTTTGGATCATCGGGTCGCTGATTTTCAGCAACGTGCCGGTAACCGGCTGGCCCTCCACGATGGTCGCCATCCTCATCGTCGGCGGCGCCACCCTGCTCTCCCTTGGCATCATCGCGCAGTACGTCGGAGCTGCGACAAATATGTCACTCGGCAAGCCGCTCTATGTCGTTGTGAGCGATCCGCGCGACACTTTCGATGACTGACGTGGCAAATGAAAACGCGCTGACCTGGACAATAGGGGCCGGCGGCCTGATCGGGTCGGGGATCAACAGGCGAGCCGCGACTGCGTTTGACGCCTCAGCAATCCTGTGGGCTGACAACGAGGCAACTCTGCGCGCTCTCGCCTTGAATCTCACCAACTTCAAGGCCCAAGTGGCATCGGGCCCGTGGACAATTATTTGGGCGGCGGGTGCGGCAACAGTGGCGAGTAGCGAGACCGAGACCGCCCAAGAAACGTTGGTACTAATGGGCTTTCTCGAACTCCTTAAGTCCGCCCCGCCGCAAGGTGCGGGCGTCTTCTTCTTGGTCTCCTCGGCCGGCGGCGTATTCGCCGGTGCCTCCGATCCGCCATTTGGCGAAACCAGCGAACCTAACCCGATCAGCCCTTACGGGTTCGCAAAACTTGCCAACGAGCAACTTGCGCAACGGATTCTCGGCGACAGTTGTCAGGTCATAATCGGCAGGTTTAGCAATATCTACGGCCCCGGCCAAAAACTCGACAAGCTTCAGGGCCTGATCTCCCGCTTAGCGCTATCGGCGGTCACCAAGGAGCCGATCAATATTTTCGTGCCGCTCAGCACGGTGCGCGACTACATCTATGTCGACGATGCCGCCGCCTTCGCGCACGCCTGGATCAACACGGCCCATGCCCGCAACGCCACCAGCTCGAACACACCAAAGACCAGCACCGTGAAGCTAATCGCTGCCGGACAGGGAACTTCGATTGGCCAGTTGATCCGCATCACCCAAGACGTCAGCCACCGCAAGGTGCCGATCGCCATGGGCAGTCATCCGAGTTCGACCGTGCAGGCCGCTGACTTGCGCTTCATCCCGTCTAACCCAAAAGATGTGGATCTGCCGGTAACTTCCATGCCGGTGGGCGTGAAGCATGTTGTTGACTCCATCCTTCGGCAATTGCAACAATCAGAAGTCAAATAGGTCAGGTAGCGTTTACTCGTGCCACTGCCCCGAGTTCTCATCGTGGTGCCAACCCTTGGCACCCGGCCCGAATACTTGGTGAAGTGCCTCACCTCTATCACCTCGCAGGACGCACTTGCGGACATCATGCTCGTTGCTCCGGATCGGCCAGAGCTGCATGAGATGGCCGCAAAGTTCAACGCCACCCACCTAACCGATCCGGGCAGCCAAACCAAGGCGATCAACCTAGGCGTTGGCGCAGCGCAGGCCCACCACGAGTTCGTCAACTGGCTCGGTGACGATGACCTCCTCGAACCCGGGTCACTAAGCACCGTCACCAAAGCACTCGACATGAATCCCACCGCAGTTGCTGCGTACGGTGCCTGCCGCTATATCGACGGGAACGACGCCGAATTATGGATCAGCAAGGCCGGCCCGTGGGCCAACCGAATCTTGAAGTGGGGCCCGGACCTCATCCCCCAACCAGGCATGCTGGTGCGCACGAGTGCATGGCAGGCGGTAGGCGGGGTAGACGAGTCATTTCGCTTCGCCTTCGACCTCGACCTGCTACTCAAACTCCAAAAGCACGGCCAACTTATCGACGTCGGCCAAGTGGTCTCCAGTTTTCGTTGGCATGCCGATTCGCTCACCGTGGGTGACCGCAGCGAAAACCTTCGGGAGTCCCAGATCGCCAAGCGCCGCGCCCTGAGCCCTGCGGCCCGCAAGTTCGCGTGGCTATGGGAGCGGCCGGTGCGGGGGGCGACAAGAATTGCAACCAAAGAAGTTGCCCGAAGAGCGCAGCGGGTGCAAACATGAAGTCACTGCTTCTATCCCATAGTGACGGTGGCGGCGGAGCCGGGCGCGCCGCGTACCGCCTCCAGCAGGCGCTCGTGGCAGCCGGTGTTGACTCTCGCATGCATGTTGACTTCAAGGATTCTGAAGATCCCTTAGTTACTCGTAACCAAGGCCCGTTCGCCGATCTTGCCAGACGACTGCGCATCACGATTGAGGAAGTCCCGGCAGTATTGGCCAAGCACCCGCAGCCGCAGCTTTTCGCCCCCGGGATGATGAGTGCGATATCAGCCCGAAGGATCAACGCCTCAGACGCAGACATCATCAATGCGCACTGGACTAACTTCGGCTACCTGTCGATCGGCCAGATCGCTCGCATCACAAAGCCCTTCGTGTGGAGCCTGCACGATATGTGGGCCTTCACCGGAGGACGAAACTACGCGCCCGATAATGCCGACGCCCGCTGGCGCACCGGCTACCGAAAGGACAACCGTCGCCCGCAGGAACACGGCTGGGATATCGAGCGCTGGGTGGCCGGCCGCAAGGAGCGCGCTTGGACTAGGCCGCACCACGTGATCACCTCGAGCACCTGGATGTCCAAGTTGGCTGCCGAGAGCCCGCTGCTCGCCGAATGGCCGGTGCATGTCATTCCGAATGCTGTCGACACCCAGACTTACGCTCCTATGGCGAGCCAGTCCGCGCGTACTCGGTTTGGTATCAACCCTGGAGCGAGCCTTGTAGTTGTTGCTCTGCCCACACACCTTGACGACCCCCGAAAAGGCTTCGACCTGCTAAAGCAGGCGCTCGCGCACCTGGTCAGGGCATCACGGCAGAGCAGTGGCGTCGAACTGGCCGTCGTGGGGCACGGGCAAGCCCCGGTCGACTGGCCAGCGGGCCTTCCCCCTACCCACTGGCTGGGCTATCTGGACGATCAAGGATGCGTAGATGCCTATAACGCAGCAGATGTAGTCGTGGTGCCATCCCGACAAGACAACTCGCCGCAGACCGCCACCGAGGCGCTCTCCTGCGGAGCGCCCGTGGTCGCCTTCCGCACGAGCGGCCTACCGGACTTCGTGACCCATAGGGAAACCGGCTACCTAGCTCAGCCGGAGGACCCAATCGATCTAGCCGCCGGCATTGAGTGGGTCCTCGCCGATGCCCAGCGACGAAGTGCACTTGCCAGCAGGGCCCGGGACCGCGCTGTCGAACTTTGGTCCGCTGAGGTAGTGGGGAAGGCTCACCGCCAGCTATTCGAATCGATCATCGGTCAGGGGCAGGCCTTGAGCCCTGGGGGCAACAGCGAGACTGAGTAGCGACCAATTGTCCCGGCATTGACTAAGGCCGGATCCTTGGAACCGCCAGCAAGTGCCGCATCCAAAGTCGGGTCAACCCCACTTACCGCCCACGGCATCCACAGCACTGCCGTGATACCGCGTTCCTGAGCGCTGCAGTAGAAGTCCTCGACGCTAGTCAGGCTCACGTCCTGATGGACGCGAAGTCCGTTGAGGCTTACGTTTTCCCAGCCACCTATTCGATCTGGAACATTTCCCTCGATGCCCGTGAAGTGAAGGAAGAAATCATTGGTGAGGATCTGGCTGGCCTGGTTTATGCTGCCCAACTCCAGCACGCGAGCCTCGACTTCGGCCCGCTCGGTAGCCGCCTGATTCTTGGCTGCTGCACTGAAAGCGATCTCCTTGAGCTGCGGCCATATGACGATGGCTGCGAGTAACACAACAACCAGAACTCGCTGCCAACTGGCTGCCCGCGAGCGAGTTCTGTCAAATATCCAAAAGGCCACTAAAGCCATTCCGATGGCCGCCTGCGGCAGGATCGGCAATGGTCCGCGAGGCGAGGCAGCCGCAGATACTGCCAGTGCGAAAGCAAGCGTGCTTGCAAGCATTGCGATGACTACGTTGCGGGCTGTTCTTTCCTTGGTGACCAGCGCTGCGACACCCAAGGTCGCGATGGGTATGACGTAGTTGGTAAAGGCCATCACATAGGCAGCGACAAAAGCCACTGGGTGGTTAAGGATGACCTGAAGGGGGCTCGCATACAGTTCCCGAGGAATTGAGCCGGTTTGGTACCAGTCCATCCCCAGCGAACTCTCGTAGATGTAGAAGCCGGTGTCGGCTTCGAGTGGTCCAAAGCCACCAAGGAGGTTGATAACGACTTGCGGGGCAATGCCCACCGCGATGCCCGTGGCGGCCAGCAGGAACGAGCGAACCCGCCGGTTGCCTTGGAGCAGGGCCCAGAGCAGCAGCCCGCCGGCGAGGATCAGGGCGTGCACCCGAAAGAGCCCGGCAACACCAAAGAACGCGCCGGCCAAGACCAGCATGACCGGTCTTGGGCCTTGCTCCCGCATCGCTTCATTTGTGTACAGAGCCAGTCCAACCGTGGTCAGGCCGATTGCTATCAGGTCGGGCCCTGGGCTCGCAAAGTAGTCAAAAAAGAGTGGGTTGCATGTAAGCAGCACCACCGCCGCAAGCCCCCACCAACGACCAGCGAGCCGCGTCGTCACAAAGAATGTGGCTGCGAGAGTTACCAAACCAAAAAGCAGCGAAAGTAGACCGGCCACTCGGAATACATTCGTGTCTGGGATGACGGTCAAGATTGCAGGCAGGCCGATACCGAAGAAGCCGTTGTGCGCTGAGGCTATGTCGCCCCAGTCGATTCCGCGCGCGATATTAAGGATGCCCAAAAAATCATTTTCAGCTGGCCGGAAATGCGTTTTGAACGAGAAAGCAAGTTGCACCAAACCGTAAACTGCCAGATATATGGCACCCAGCCAAATCGGAAGTCGTCTTGCGCTCACGGGTGCGACCTCATGCCATGAGCCTAATGACCTTGGGCTTACGGGGTCGGCCAGCGGCTGCCCGCCTACAATTGCTATGTGTCTGCAATCAAGCGGGCGGTAACCGCGGTCCGTTCGCTCATCAATGATCCCGTGGAGCGTCGGGCCTATCTTGCTCGCCTAAAGTTTTTGGCCACCGGCACCGAAGGTGTGCAGGCGTGGAGCTTGGAGTATCGAGCCGGTCTCCACGGTCGATTTGAAGTCTCGGCTGAAAGGATAGCCAGCGACGCCGAGGTGATAGTTCGCTCCCCAGCGAAGGCGGTCCACAATCCACTTTCACACCTTTATGAGCGCCGCCACGTCTACCGGTTAAGAGACACCATCGTTTCAACTTCTTCTGGCGCAACCTTGATGTGCGGAACACCTGAGCCGCCGTTCTTCATCCGCGAGAGCATCCCTTGGCCCTTCGAGAGCGTTCTGGCCCACGGACTGGAGATCCCGCGCATCGGATCGGCGTCGACGGATTACGCCGGGCCCCATGCCATCTTTCCGACCACCCGCAACTACTACCACTGGCTGGTTGAGGACCTGCCAATGGTTTTACGTGTGCAAGCCTCCGCTCCGGATTCCACCCTACTCGCCTACGGCGCCGGTCAGACCAATCGGCACGTCACCGTGGCCACTCACCTTGGCATGCGCCTCGTCGCCACCCCCCTCGTCGTGCACCTCCAAGAGCAGGTGCTCCCTGGTCGAGCGAGTGACTCATTCTTCATCCACCCAAGCGATCTAGTTCATCTACGCAATTTTGGGACTGCCTTCACCGAGTCTAAAAGTGTGAGTCCACAGGAATATCCGGAGCGAATCTACGTTTCACGAAGTAAGTCGCGTCGCCCGCTCGCCAATGAACAGGCACTTGAGACACTCTTGGCCGGTGCTGGGTTCGCGATAATCCACCTCGAAGAACTGCCCTGGATAGACCAGATCAGTTTGTTCCAAAATGCACGATTAATTGTTGGCCCCCATGGTGCTGGCCTTGCAAATCTGGTTTTCGTAAACCCCGGCAGCACCGTGGTCGAGTTGACTGTCGGCTACCTGTTCAACCGTTGCTTCGAGTGGATCTGCACTGTGGCCGGCCATGATTACTTCCCAGTTGAAGCCGACTCACTGCCCGCAACTTCCAGCACAGAGTCACTTTTCCATCGCGTCCAAGAACTAATCGACTGACCGAGTTCTAGGAGGTCGCGACTACACTCGCCATGCTCCACCCACTCACTAGGAGTTCCATGTTAAATTTAGCGTTCTTGGCCGCGTTCATTACGCTGCCGATTATCGCTTTCTTGCTCATCAGGAACTTGACCTGGCTCGCCGTCTATCTGGTCGGCGCAACGATGATCATGGGAATAGTTGTCTCGTCTGGAGCAATCCCCCCGCATGACTGGGACTTTCATCAGTTGCAGGTGGCCTTACTGATAGCACTAATTGCCGTCGTTGGGGCTGCGTTGCTTCACCGCAGGCGCGAATCTCCTCAGCGCCCTGCTACCACGATACGGCGGCAACTGGCAACTGTCTTTCTCCCCGCCACTGCCATCTTGGCTGTACTTGTGCTCTCGCGAATTCTTGCACCGCCGGCTGGGCTGGGCGGTCCAGTTGGTTACTTCATCCTCAATCGTGGAGCTGAAGACAACGCCAAGTGGCTCGATTTCTCATCGCAACTCGCAACGGGTCTGCCCATAACGCAGTCGGTACAGACCGGTGGGCCGCTCCAACTCGCCTTAGTCTTCGTGGCAACTTTCTTTGCCGTCGTGTCGCTCATTGCGCTCGGCGGTGTGAATGAAGTTATGGTCGCTGCCAATACAGTCATCTACGCCCAGTTCATGTTTGTCGCCGCAATTCCATTTGCGCTCTCGCCCCTTGCGGAAGCCAAAATCCGCGGCAGATCCAATCCACGCCAGGAATCGACATCAAGTTTTATCCCCGCACCGGCAATCTGGATTGGCATCGTGGCCATGGCTGCTGGCAGCTTGGGTGCCATCGGGCTCGGACATTTGACTCTGCAATTTGCTTTCCTAGTACTGGGGCTCTGGGTGGCTGTTTTCCTTGTTCGTAGCCCCATCCCGAGAGGCCGCATCCTGACTTCACTCGCGGCTGTATCGCTAGCAACCGTGTGGTTTCCACTCGCACCAGTTTCCGTCCTTATCTTGCTCGGATGCGGGGCTTGGTTCGTTACGACGGCCCTGCGAGCGCGCGACATCAGGGTTGTTGATCCAGTCTCTTTCCTGCTGTGGCTTTTTGTCTGCCTAGTTTTGTCTGAACCCCTGATCGGGGCCCTGAGATATCTAACTGATCAGCCCATTGCCACCGGGATGGGCGTGGCCTCAGGTGGTGGCGTGAGCACCGCGACCGCCATCCCAGCACTGGACCTACTGGAAAGCAGTGGTGGCACCGAAGTCGTGGCTCCAGCACTTGGCCTTCTGGTAGCAGCGTCAGCATTGCTGGCCGCCCTGTTCGTTTCCCGCGCCAACCATCGGCTTGGCCGCGTCCAAAGATCGCTGCTATTTGCCCCGGCTTTGCTGCTTGTGGCTTATAACCTGGCCTTGAATCTATTGGGCACCTGGTGGGCCGGAGCCGGGCCAAATTACGGGGCGAGCAAGACGATGTTCATGACATCAATAGTCCTGCTATCAGTCAGTCTGCCATTGGCAATTATG
>JAQCEO010000054.1 GCA_027729805.1 Actinomycetota bacterium | reverse complement strand
TGATGGCGCATTTGCCATGACCGGTATCGAGTCCGGCTGGTGCGCATTCAATGGCGTGCACCCGATCATTATCGTGATGGACAACTCCGGCTACGGCACCCAACGGCCGATGCTCGAGGGCCCCTTCAATGACATCGCGCCGATAGCTGTTGAAAAACTCGTAGACGTTTTCGGGGTGGGCAAGGGTTGGGTCGTGACAACCGAGGACGAACTGGCATCGGCGCTGGCCGAGGCTTTTGCCCACGACCAATTAGCGATCGTGCACGTCAAGGTGCCGAAGGGTTCGATCAGCCCGGCGTTGTCACGGCTGACAGACGCTTTAGGTAAACGCGTGTGAGTGTCAATAATCTGCTGTTGCATATCGCCATCGACGCCGCGGTGGTGATTGCACTCGCGATCATGATCGGGGCCTCGGCCCCCCGCTGGCCAAAAAAGTGGCTGCAACGAGATGCTGGCCCGCTTCGATTCAATAGATTTGATACGCGAAGTAGGTATCGCAAGATCGGTATTACCAAATTAGCTCGCACTTTGCCAGAGCTCGGCTCGGTGTTCGGTGGGCAAAGCAAGAAGGCACTGCCTGGTCTGACTATCGACGATCTGGGTGCCTACCTGGTCGAGGTGCGCAGGGCCGAATGGGTGCATTGGCTAACCCTGTTGGTCTGGCTGCCGCTAATCTTTTTCAACCCATGGTGGCTGACCTTGGTATTTGCCTTTATCGTCATGTCAGGTAACACCATCTATATCGCTATCTTGCGCCACAACCGGCTCCGGCTCACCGGAATCTTGGAAAGTAGGAAGGCATGAGTGATTACGGGGTGCGCTCGATGGTGGCGCCGCTCACCCGCGTGGCGGTTCGGGCACCTTCGCTTCGCGGTGACTATGCGGTGGCGCATTGGGCTTTGCCCATCAACGGTGACCTACTGCTGCAACAACACCGCGACTTTGTCGCACTTCTGAGCAAACTGGGGTGTGAAGTTGAAGAACTTGAACCGGTCGACGATATGCCCGATGCCTGCTTCGTCTTTGACCCAGCCTTTGTCATCCCATCGGGTGTCATTGAGCTCCGCGCAGCCAAAGCGGTGCGTGCCGGTGAGCCCGCGCTACTAACCGCCGACCTCCACGCCCTCGGGGTGCCGGTGGTTGGCAAGCTCACCGGCGTGGCCACCGCCGATGGTGGCGACATGTGTTGGATCGATGAAAACACCTTGGCCATTGGGCGTTCGTACCGCACCAACACCGAAGCCATCGAGCAAATGCGACCGATGTTGGCCGGTGACGGCATTGCTGTAGAGGTTTTCGATGTTCCCCACGACCTTGGTCCGGAGTTCTGCCTGCACCTGCTTTCTGTTATCTCCCCGGTGCGCGCGGATCTCGCGGTAGTCTACGAACGGCTGGCGCCGGTGGCCTTGCTACAAGCCCTGCAGCAACGCGGCGTTGAGATCCTCAGCTTGCCTGAGGCGGATTACCCAACACTGGGCTGCAATGTACTAGTAATTTCACCAGGAGTCGTCGTAATGACAACCGGCAATGACGCTACCGCCGAGTTGCTGCGGCAGCGCGGGGTCGAAGTACATCTGTATGAAGCGAGTGAAATAAACAAGGGCGAGGGCGGGCCAACCTGCCTGACCCGGCCTATCAAGCGTTGAGTGACTCGGTATTGAACACGAACCGGTTTCGGTCCGGTGGGCCACAGCCGTGTATGCCTTGTCTTTAGCGAGAACCAGGCCAACGATCTCAGCGCCGCTCATTCGAGCGAAGGCAATAAGTTGGCCGCCTGCATCGACGACCGCGATGGAGACGCAAGCGTCCAATTGCTCGGCAGCAGAGTGGGCGGTAGAGACCATTCGCAATGTGAGGTCGAGGTCAATTTCGAACCGGCTTACCCGGCTAAGTAGCGCGCCTTATCCCGCATCCGCGAGTGCATCCCGTCCATGGCCCTAACCCCTTTGAGTAGTGATTTCGGGAACTTACACACCACCGTGTAATTCGTGTCGACCACATTCGCAATTGGTGTCAGAGCTGCCTGTGATACCAGTTGATAAGAATCGATCACACTCTGACCGGTCAGTTCAGCTACCCAAAGAATCATTTGTTGATGCGCAATGCGAAAGGCATCCTCCAACGGCCGCGTCGACCCGGTGGTCATGATGTAGTCATCGCTTTCCAGTCGGGGCCATGGGCAGGTGTGGCCGGCGAGCAAATCGACGATTACCTCGGTGTCCATGGCGCACTCCACCGCAACACCGCACGCCTCTCCCTCACCTTGGCGAGCATGCCCGTCTCCGAGGCTAAAGAGTGCACCCTCAACATTGACCCCTAGGTAGCAAGTCACACCCGCGCGCATCTCAGGAGTGTCCATGTTGCCGCCCCAATCACCAGGGGTTAGGGACGAACGAACTTCACCGAACGCCGGTGCAACACCTACAGTCCCGTGCATCGGGTCCAGTGGCAGTGCTGCGGTGAAAGGTGTGTCCACGGCCGCGTAGCGCACTTGCCGATCGATGAGGTCCAATTCATAAAACCAGGTGCGCTCCAGGAGGGCTGGCTGCAAGGTCGCGGTGTAATTGGTGGACGTCAGTGCGCCGAAGAACGGCACCGTAGAGCTCACCCCCCACGCCTCACGCGGCTCGATGGAGACAAAGTGCACCGCCAGGGTGTCACCGGGTTGGGCACCGTCGATGAAGAAGGGCCCGGATTGTGGGTTGAGGTACCGAGGGTCACAGACCAAAGATGGAAGATCCGCGGAGCTGCGCACCCGGCCCCCGAAACAGTCCATCGTCCAGGTTGAGATCCGTTGCCCTGGGCGCAAGTGGGCCACCGGCGCGGCTCCGCCGAAGGTGTAGGTGTAGGTCGCTGGGTCTGCGTCAGGGTCGGGTGCCCAATTCAGCGTATCGGCCGAGGTACTCATGTGGTCTCCCGACTAATGGCCGGGGGCGCGTCCCGAAGGTACGCGCCCCCTTTTGGTGACCATAGTCTTACACGCGCTCGTGCGCCTCGTCCATTGTGGTGCGCCCGATCTCGTCGTAGATGTCCGGCCTCTTCGACTTGACGTACAAGGCGTAGCCGGCACCGATTACGAAAAGACCGATGACGTACACGGGCATCAAGGAGAACACGAGACTGTCTGCCGCGAGGCCGGCGGCGAACTGCCGGTTAGACCAAAGCAGTGACAGGGCGTAGAGCATGCCAAGAGCACCCGCGGACAGGACAGTCATGGTGGTTCGAACGAAGGGGACACCTGAGTCGGAGACGCCTCGACTCTCCGGACGACATCTTGAAATAGTGGAAGCCAGCGGGTAGCTGCCTGCGTACGTTGGTGTAGTAAGACCACTGGTTTTAGGCAGAAACCTGCACACCCAGCCGGGGCGGTCGGCTTTGGCCCCCTTTTCAGGTGCAATATGTGCGTGAAGATCACGAAGAACGCGAGTATCCCGATCACGGTTGCCACCAGTTGCAAGGACTCAGGCCTCAAGGCGCCGCCAACGTAACTACCCCGCGCCAACGATCATCCACTTTCATGCGCCAGGAGGCTCAGCCCCGGGCGTTGTCGATGCAGTACTGCGCGTTCTCCTGATAAGCCGAGGTGACGGTGTCTTGAGGATCTTCGGTGCAAAGGGTCACACCGGTGTCGAAGAACTCTCCATTGGCTGACGTTTTTTCCGGGGGAGCCTCACCATCAGCAAATGCCTTGATGGCTTCTACACCCAGTGATCCCATCCGCATCGGGTCCGGCTGCGAGGTGGCCTGGATATTTCCGGCCTTGACTGCCTCGGCAGCTGCGAGTCCACCGGCAGCTGAGACAACGAAGACACCCTTGCCTACAGTCTTACCTGCCGCCTTAAGTGCCGCATCGGCACCAAATGCTACTTGCTCGTTGATCGCGTATACGACGTTGATGTCTGGGTTCTTCGAAAGGCAGGTTTCCATGCCCTTGCGGCCGCCTTCTTCATCGGCGCCCATCGCTTCGAGGCAGGCGATCTCGTAGTCGCCACCGGGACCGGTGGTGTACTTGCCCGAGCTGGGTTCATCACCCGTGATCGTCGGGTCAACGATGTCAACGCCAAGGCCTTTGAGGAAGCCATTGTCGCGGCAGTAGTCAACCGGCACCATGCGGTCTTTGAAGTTCACTAGGCGAGCGATGATGGCCTTTTCGCCATTGAGCTTGCCTGCAGTCCACTGGCCAATCGCCTCACCTGCGAGACAGTTGTCGGTCGCGAAGGTGATGTCAACGACATCAGGTGGATCGGTTGGGGTGTCAAGAGCAATCACATAGAGGCCGGCGTCGCGAGCCATATTTATGGCTTCGTTGACGTTAACCGAAATTGGCGTGATAAGGATACCGGCTTGGCCCTGGGCGATGGCGTTCTCAATGAGGGCGATCTGGCCCGCATCGTCGTCCTCTGCCTTGCCCGAACCTACGGTCAGGTCAACACCGGCTGATACCGCTGCGGCCTTGGCACCTTCTTGCATGGCGACGAAGAACGGGTTGGTTGAGTCCTTGGTGATGATCGAGATAGTAACTGCTGCTGGTGCGGCTACCGAAGTGGCAGGTGCTGCGGTTTCGGTCGCTGCTGGTGCTGCTGGTTCAGTGGTCGCCGTGGTGCCAGAACTACAGGCCGCCAAAGTTGCCGATAGTGCGCCAACGGCAGCGATTGCCGCAAACGTGCTTGCGCGCGTGGTGCGGTTAGTCATGTGTTCCCTTCGAGGAGAATAAAGGCAATGCGATATGTTGTCACACTCTGCTTTCAAAATTCAAGTCGAACACCGATAGTCCATAAAACGCACTGGCACCTAAAGTTGATGGTATCTTGTTCGAAGTCAGGCGCTGGCAAAATCCGCAGCCAGATCGCAAGTACCTGCCTCTTATCAAGTTGCCGCCCCCAAGAGGTTCACCCTGAGTTGACCCCGAAAAATTTACGCTGAACCTACCGAGCTGATTAAACGGGGCTCGGGAGAGATCCCGCCTCCTCGCTAGCGTTCACGCGCCGCGAAGTTTCAGCCAACACGACACCAGCGACAACTACGCATCCACCTAAGGCCTGCACCCAGTTGAGTAGCTCGCCGAGGACAAAAATTGCAATCAGGCCGGCCCACAGCGGTTCGGTCGTTGCCACGATACCGGCCCGTTGCGAACCGATGCGGCGAAGTGAACCGAGCACCAACAAAAAGGGAATGACGGTACCCAGGACCACCCCCCAAAGCATGATGCCCCAGATTGGAACGGCAGGAAACTGCGTGGTCTCGGGCACTGACATCTCACCCAGTACGGCCCACGGAAAGTTCCACCACGGCAGCAGGATTGTCCAGGTGGCGGTGGCAAAGATGAAGCCCCACATGGTTAATGAGACCCCGTCGCGCCTGGCTTGGCCGGCCTCACCGAGGAGCCAATAAAGTGCTAAAACCACAGCTAGCAGTAGTCCGGCCACTACCCCGAGGAGGTCAAACTTCAAGCCCTGCCAGATTTGTGATACCAATGCGAGCCCGATGAGCGTGAGCGCGATGGCTAGCCAAATGCGGTTGCTTACCGGCTGCTTCCTACCAAAGCGCACCCACAACGCGACAACCACCGGAGCCAAGAATCCGAGAAGGGTGCCAAGGCCAAGTGGTAATCGCGAGATGGTGAAGAAATACAGAAACTGAACTAAGACGAAGGCGATCACCCCGTATGCCAGCAGAAATCCCAGCTCACGACGCTGAATGCGAAAGCCACTTCTATTGGTGAAAAGTACCAAGACAACTAGAACCACCATGGATCCACCGTTACGCAGTTGCGTCAAGTGCGCTGGGTCCAGACCGGCCGCGATCGCGAGTTTTGCAATTGATCCGTTGAGGGCAAAGAGAAATGCGGCGAGCAGGTACATGCCGATGCCAATCGCATCAACTCTGCGAGTCATTGCTGTGGGTGTGGTAGTCACGATTCAGTTTGCAGCAGCCAAGCGCGGGCGCCACCAACTAAAGCTGCGGCATTGGGCACGATCACGACGTCATCACCGATGCGATTAAGGATCACCGGCGTGATATGCCGACTATTGCCACCACCAAGATAAAGCCGGTCCCACATGAACACCGGGCGCAGCCCCTCAACCATTCTCCCGATACGGCGTGACCAAAGGGCGTCACCGAGTCGGCGACGTTCATGCTCACCGATGTAGGTGTCGTACGACAGACCCCAACGCACCGGGGCCTGCGATAACTCCAGGTGCGGGGCGAGGCGGCCGCCGTGATAGACGGCTGAACCCAAACCGGTACCCAATGTCAGCACGACTTCTAGCCCTTGCCCAGCGACCACGCCCGCGCCATGCACCTCGGCGTCGTTCAACACGATCGTCGGACAGCCGAGGGCCTGGGTGAGCGCGGTCTTGGCGTCAAAACCCTCCCACTGCACAACCAATTCGGGTAGTACCCGGGTCCGCGGCCCCGAACGGGTGACGTAGTGGGGGGTGGTTACGACCACCCCGTGGCGGATCATGCCGGGCAGCCCAACCGTCGCCCGATCAGCGGTTGGCAAGCTCGCTGCGAGGTCGACCAAAGTCTTGACAAAGAGGGCGGTGGGCATGGGATAAGGAGTCGGCACCCGGATTGGCTGGGCCCGCATGGTGCCGGATTCGTCAAGGACCGAGCCCTTGATACCCCCACCCCCACAGTCAATTGCCAATGTGGTGATCACAAGTCCTAAGTGTGCCCGATCCCTGCCTGTGTGCGGTACCGCACCCGATACTCTTAGGCCACTGCGCCTTAGGCGTCAGCTTGGAGGCGTCGCCTAGTCCGGTCTATGGCGCCGCACTGCTAATGCGGTTTGGGTTTATCGCCCATCGGGAGTTCAAATCTCCCCGCCTCCGCCAACAAGACCTAGGTGGTTTGCCCTAGCCGACCGTCAGGACCCCACGTCTAAGCCGGGCCCTTACCGGAGCCAGAGCACGTCCCGCGGGACCACTGATAAAGGCACCATCAAGTGCAAACTGCGATCCATGTGCGGGGCACAGCCACTGCGTCCCGGTGTCACGAACGGTAACTCCGGCGTGGGGGCAGCGCAGGTTCAAGGCGGCGTAGGTGGAGGTGCCGGTGCGCACCACCGCGGTGGGGATGCCTTTGACGGTGCCTAGGTTCACCACGCCAGTTATTTTCTGGAGTCCTGGGATTAGTGCGACGGTGACTGCGACCTGACCATTCTTTTTACGTTTGATGCCGGTGGCAGCATCGGCAGAGTCGGTAAGCAGGGCCGCACCTAGGCCGGCTCCCAAGAAGGCGCAGGCACCGGTCAGGAACTGGCGACGATTTGGCTCCATGGTGGATTCTCACACACCTTCTTTTAGCACGCGACCTGTCAGGATACGGTTACGACAAGTGTATCCGTTGGCAGCATCATGACGCATCTAAGTGTTGACGACGCGAAAGCGTTGGTGCACGCCGACCTGCTGGCAGCCGGACTCACGGTTGATTCCGATAGCGGTGACTCCATTGCCGGCACCCTCGTAACAGCAGAGGTCGCCGATCGCGGAGTCATTCAAGGGGCTGACTAGCGAGTCAATTGTCAAGGGCGCGGGCATTAAAGCGTTAAAGCATTTGGGTGATGTAGATAGCGGCAACGAGTAGCAGGATGCCACCGGCTCGGTACCAGGTGCGCATACTCGGCCGCAGATACCAGCGGGTGTCACCCTCGGTTGGTTCGCGCCCGAACATGGCAAGGGCCGCGAGTGCTAGGCCGGGCAACATCAAGAAGACGAAAGAAAATCGAGCGAGATCGGCATTTGCGCCAAGAATCAAAGTCAACAAAGTGGTAAGCCCGAGTGACACCAGCAAGATAAGTACCAGCTTTGGGATCCCAACCGGCACTGCGTGATAGAACCTTGGGCTATTTGGCATCCTCGAAGCGAAAACCTCACATAGCTGGGCGGCGAGAAAAATCAGCGCACCCACCCACAACTGCCATACGTTGCCGATGAAGGCAACGGCGATGAACATGAAGACACCGGTGCGGATGATCGAAACAATGCAGCGTTGAATTGTCTCGGGCTTTGGGATCTCGACCGGGGCTATCTCGGTGATTCGTGCTGGGTAGGCGCGCGCGGCGAATTCTTCCAGGCTCACCCGCAAGAGCAACCCGAGTAGGGCGACCAAGGCGATGAGGTCTGCGTATTGCGTGATCGGCATTTCATACCCGGATAATCCGGAGAGCGCCGAGACCATGCTCTGCACCGTGAAAGCACCGAGCAGCGGGATGATCACGAAATCGGTGAGCCGCTCCCAAAGATCAAACTCGTGGCCGGCTCGGCGCAATGGCCGGGTGGCTCCCGCAATTAGTGCGGGGCCAAAGCCGATTACCGCTAGGCCTAACAGAGTGCGAACACTGTCGACGCTGGTAATCCCACCGGAAACCGCAATACCGATGGTGAATGCAATGAAGGCTGCGAGTCCGGCGAAGGCATCCAGGGTGCCAATAAGGGTAATGACTGCGAGCAGTACGACACTCGGGGCCAGCGCTAAGCCGTTGACTTCGAAGACGCTGAGCACGCCCATGACAGCCGCAATGATCGGTAGCAGCAGTGCGGCCGAGCCGAACATCGCCCGAAGGTACGTGCCATCGGCGATGAATCGGGCACTAAGTGGTGAATATCGCGCGAGCGCCAAGATGCCACTTCGAGTACTTCGATCAACATGCGTTGTGAGCGGCATGCGCCAGGTTTTGGATCGATCGCCGATGCCCTGCGCACCAACAACCGCTGCCACCCCGGCGAACGAAACATCAACACCGGCCAGTGAGGTGCTGGCCCGCTCGGTGGCATGGTGCGCAGCATCTTGACGATCGGCAGCCTCGGCACGGCGGATGGCGCTGCTCGAAGGCGAACCGCCACCGCCGGTTGGCGAGGAACCACCAGCACCGGCCATTGCGCCGGCTGAAACGCCAACCACCGCTATCACCGCCACGGCTGCAACCGTGGTGCCGACCACGACTTTTGGTTCATCCAACGCCTCGTACTTCGGCAGGTCAATCGTCGACCGCTCTTGGATCGCCGGGGTGGCGACCGCGCTGGCCGCTTCATTGGGCTGACCCACCGGGTACCCGCGCACACTGATGCTGACCGGGCATTCTTGGGTCGCGGTGATTGTGGTCTGGCTGATATTGCTCTTGATTGCGCTGAAGGCGCCACGGATGGTGGCGGTACTGCCGCTGGAACCGCCAGGGATGGATGCGGTACCGCCGGTGACGGTAACCACGACCTCCACCTGGGTCGACTCCTCGGCCGCATCGCCCGCACCGCCGATGAAATTAATCGGCACATTGACGGCTTGACCAAGGATGAGGGCCACCTCGCCTATCACAACGGTCGGCGCATCGCCGCCAGTGTTGTTGCCACCGGTGTTGTTGTCACCCACCGGTGGCGCACTTTGTCCAGGCTGCGCGGTTTGTGTGACGGTCGGCGGCCATCGCAACGCCACCGGCGAGTAGCACGATCCAGCAAGCGATGGGAGGCACGATCAGCAGGGGTGCGATGAGCCGGGCGCGCCGGCTCCGGTGCTTGGCCTTCTGGAAGCCCACGAGCGCAGGGTACTAAGTAGCAGGTACTGAGTCCGCAATCCAAGATCGCGGGAAAGGCTATACTTCCGAGGTTGCGAGGCGCCCGTAGCTCAACGGATAGAGCATCTGACTACGGATCAGAAGGTTGGGAGTTCGAATCTCTCCGGGCGCGCCAAGCAAAACGCCCAATCGGAGCGGGTCGCGGAAATCCCTGGCCCTTCCTGGTATGTCTAGCAGTAAATGTGACCCCCGGAGAAGTCTTTTCTTGGTAACGTGAATGAAATAACGACCTGAGGGAGTCATGCGTCTGAAGAAAAAGTACCTGCAGCCCAACCAATTTATGCGCCACCGAAGCCCACTGTGGATGAGTCTGGAAACCCAATCAGCCCGAAGTACCGCTTGGTCGCGGCCATCTTGGCTTGGTTCCTCGGCGCCTCACGCGAGTACGGTCATGTGTCGACTTCGAACAAGGGATTGCCCGTGAAGGCTATTCGGCTAAGTGCAGCAGCTGTTCTACTCATTGGACTTATTGGACTCACAGGGCTCACTGTCCCTGCACACGCGGCGCAATCTTTGGACACGAGTAAGCGAAACGCCGCGGCCGAGATCGTCATTGAGGCGCTCCAGAAGTCTCTGGCTTCGGATCCCGAGGGTTTTGAAGACATGTGCAGGTTGTACGTGATCAATCCCAAGAAGGTTCGCAACCGATTCATGGGAGAAAAGGACATCAAGGATGCAATCCGACTGCTCGGTGCCACGAAGAAGGATTTTCGCGCCGGCACCAACATTGCACTCAAGAAGGCCTGCTTCGGCTACAAGGGCATGCTACTACCATTGCTATGAATAATTGATGGCCATAGTTCCGTCCGACGCACCCGCCGGAGTCATCCGGGCCACGGTGGGCGATCGTCTGCAGCACTCTGGCCCTGAGCCGCTGTTCGCTCGCGAGAGCCGAGCCAGACCCCCCATTTTTTGGTGGGGGCCTTCGACAATCTCACCTCGCACACTAGAGAATGCCCGCTCCACTCGCGGGTAGTTCCAATGCACTATTTGTGCACTGGATAAGCCTTTTTGACCTAGATACCTCGTTACCACTATCTAACTTATTTGGATGTTTGGGAGTGCCCCGAGTTTGGTCGACAATTTCTTTTTCTCTTCTTAGGCGGCAGCCGCGTAGATGTCCTCATGCTTTGCCTTCATGTGCCATCCGCCATCAGCGCCCTTACCCGATCGAGTTTTCACTTGAATCAAACAGGGTGCTTTTCCATCAAGGTGATTAACAAGGATGTCAGATTTACGAGATCCCCGAGAGGCTTGAGCCGCAAGTACACCTCGAGCTAGCAATCGAGAGAGAACTAGATGTTCCCCTGCTTACACGCAACTAGGCGCTGTCTCGGCAGCTGTTAAGGTTCGGTAGCCCACTCCCGCGCGTGGGCAGGCTGACTTAGCCCGACCTGGTTCGAGTATCGCGTTGGGCCATCAAGTTGGGGGCGACGCCTTTGTGAGGTTCCCGGCCTGTTCGCGTTTTGCTATTGCGTTTTGGTGTTGCTGGTGTTCTCATTGTGGGTGGTCGCCACCGGCGGTGTCATTTACTTAAGGCGATCGACGGAGGAAGAAACCGTGACCTTTCAGGATGCGACCCCAGCCGGCGAGGGCTTCTCCATGCCCGCCGAGTGGACTCGCCATGAGGCGTGCCTGATGGCGTGGCCGAGCCGGGAGGCCTTGTGGGACGGGCGTCTGGACGAGGCGAAGCGTGACTATGCGGCGGTGGCCCGTGCGGTCTCGGGCTTCGAGCCGGTCGTGATGGCGTGCAACCCGGGCTCGGCTGCTGAAGTGCGGAACACATGCGGGTCGGGTGTGGAGCCGCTGGAGGTGCCGATCAACGACTCGTGGGCTCGTGACAGCGGGCCAATATTTGTGAAGGACGGCGCGGGCACAGTGGCGGCGGTGAAGTTCGGCTTCAATGCGTGGGGTGAGCGGTGGCACCCGTTTGACGACGATGCGCGGCTCCCTGAGCGCGTTGCTTCCCATCTGGGGGTGCCTATGTTCGAGGCGCCTCTCGTCCTCGAGGGGGGCTCGATCTTCGTCGACGGACAGGGGACGCTGCTGACGACGGAGCAATGCCTACTGAATCCGAACCGGAATCCGCACCTGAGTCGCGAGGAGATTGAGGGTCTGCTCAAGGACTACCTGGGGGTGCGCACGGTTGTGTGGCTGCCGTTCGGTCACAGCCTTGACGTGGGCCCGGCAGCCACGGATGGCCACATTGACGGAATCGCGCAGTTCGTCGCACCGGGGCACGTCATCCTGGAAGTTCCGTCAAGCCCGAAGGCCACTGAATACGCGTACGGACGTGAGAACCTCGCCGCGCTCGAGGCGGCACGAGACGCGGAGGGCCGGGCCTTCACCATCAGCAGGCTGGACCCGGATCCAGACCCGGATGCGAGCGTTGCGTACGCGAACTTCTACCTCGCCAACGGCGCTGTCATCGTGCCGACCGAGGGGGCTTCGGGAGACGCCGCGGCGTTGGACTTCCTCGCGGGTCTGTACCCCGAGCGTGAGGTGGTGGGGGTGCCGGGTGAGGTGCTCGCTTTCGGCGGCGGTGGGCCGCACTGCATCACCCAGCAGATTCCGGCTGCGGGGGTTGAGCTTCCCCCCTGACGTTTGCCAGATTGACCTGGCCCGAACGGGCAAGGCAGTGGCGAGCAAAGCGGTTGGCGAATGGAGTGTTGGGGCAGGGCCAATGCCCACGGTCCACCTTCTCTTCGCAGATGGATCAGTGCTGGACTTAAGCGAGCCAGGGAAGACCAAGCGGATCACTCTTCGGATCACAGGTGACGACTAGGTAAAATATTGTAGAACAAAAGTCACAAGAGCGACATTTTTGCTTTGGGTGTTTTAGACCCCTGATACTTTGACGCAGCCGAAGCGCGGTGCATCGATTCCTATGAGGGAGACATTACAAGTGAGTGAAAACAACTTTTGGGCTTCTATTCGGTCACGTGATGTACTTGTCGGATTGGGATACTTTGTTTTTGCCAATGTCCTGCTGCTGGGAATCTTGGCACTTGCTGGTGACTATCTCGGTCAGGATGGCTCGAACGGGGCACGAGTAGCTTTCGGCATTATCGTCGTAGCTGTGAACTTCTTGTTGTGGCTGTGGAATGACTCTGGCATTAAGGACGTCGCTGCCAGCAACAAAGACATGACCGAGGAGCAGCGTAAACTCGCCATCTCACAAGAGTTCCTCAAGGCACCTTGGGCGCTGTATCGGGTACTGATCCTGGTTATCACGATTGCCGTGACCGGAGGATTGCTCTACGGAATCTTCTCGTAACATCCAGGGCTCGGAGGGTGTTTTCGGACGCTGGTGGGTGAGCTCATACCGATAGCTTGCCAGACAACACTGACAAATAGAAGCCTCGTACTAATGACTGGTTTTCATTATCCTGACCAAGGGCGATTCACTTGTAGCGAGGGTCGCTGCTGCCACGCGAGGCAGGTGGATTCCAAACCTCACCGGCCTTTCGACTTCGTCCGGTGCGGGCCGACGACCCTGTCTGCTTTGAGGGAGTTTGGCCTTTGGTGCGGTTTGAGTTTGGTTTTTGAATCTGGGAGTCCAGCCTATCCATCGCCTTGTATCGAAGGCATTCGGCAATGATGCGAAGCTGCCTGTGTGCGTTGATGCATGCCCTTATGTCTGCTGGGTCGTGGGTGATGATGTAGGCAAGCTCACCACGCAAGAGGAATTCCTGCTTCAATTGAGGGCTCAAGGGCCCGTGCTCTGACACTCACAATTCAAGAATCTCTTCGCGATTCACCTTCTGCTTCCTATCTCTTGGACCATGTGAGTCTTGTATCGCAAAATATACGTAACCCCTACCCCGTGGAGTCATTTTTGTCAGTCTCAGTTCCAGTCTCAGTTCGTCCGTAGTCGCCCGCTTCCCGGTAGGCCTGGACTTCGCCAGATTGTTCGTCGTTCGTCCTAGGCGAATCGCCACGAACCCCCGTGGAACCCCCGTCCCCGCACTCGTAATGCGTAGGTCCGGGGTTCAAATCCCCGAGGCGGCTCCAAAGGAAAGTGGCCCTGTGTAAGGGTAATCCTTGTTAAGGGCCACTTTTCATGTCCGCACGCATT
>JAQCEO010000053.1 GCA_027729805.1 Actinomycetota bacterium | reverse complement strand
CTTGCATTTGCGGTGACCGCGAACCGCCAGGCCTGCACATCACCATCAACCGGTGCGGTGCCTGTCGGACCAACCTGGGAGAAAACCCATTGGTCATTGCTCACCGTCCAAAACGTCCAATAGCGGTATGCGGTCTCGGCCCGGGCCACCGGGGCGAACAGCAGTGCCGCAAGAAAAATCACGGCGCTGGTCCAGGTGGCCCGGGCAACGAGACGCATTACTGCTGGCTCTGCTGCAAGGCAGTGATCAAATTGATGCCACCGAAATTGGTTGGCTTTTTGCTTGTCGCGTTGCTAACCAGCAGGAGCAAACCCAAAGCACCTGGGTTAGCCACCCCCGCTGGCATCGCGTAACTGCTCGCATTGGTAACCAAGGCGGCTGTGCCCTTGGTGACCGCTTGGTTGCCATTGGAGTTCGCCACGAAACCAAGGATCGCAAATGCAGTAGATGTGTAGTCGAAACCTTCGCCGAATGAATTAGGTAAAGCCCCGGATTTGGTAACTGAGTTGGCCAGATAACTGCCAGCGTTGCTTACGGTATTGGTTCCACAAATCGGGTTACCTTGCAGTTTTTTCGCGTCAACTTCTAGTCCGCCGGTGAGCCCGATGAAAGCCTGAGCGGTTGCTGAGGGGTTTGCGGGCCCGGGCTTTTGGTATGCGAGCCCGCCACCACTGGCGCAGGACAATTTGATGGTTGTTAAATACTTCTCGCCTTTACGGATTTTAATCGAACTGCTAGGTGAATTCGCTAGCTTTATCGCCGCTAGAACTAGGCCGGTCGAGTTGGCGTCGGAGTTACCACCGATGTAGAGGGGCCAACCCCCGTCCTTATTTTGATTCTTTGTCAACCAGTTACCGGCAGCATCAGCGCTCGAGTCCTGATTCACGGCCATGAGTGCGCTTAAAGCCAGCGCGGTGGAGTTGGTGTCGGGACCGGTGTAGTTGGCCGGATCGGAAACTCCACAAGCTTTGCTCGTGTCGGCGCGGTACCCTTCGAAACTGCCATCGGCACACTGCTGCTTAAGGAGCCAGGTGATGGCTGCCTTGCCTGGTTTGACATCATTGGCGACCAAGCCCAAGATCGCGAGGGACTGGCGAAAAACGCCGTCATAAGTGGCATCCGCTCGGCCATAAAGGCCTGAAGTAGCTGCCGGGTCTGCGTGTGCGGGACTGATGGCTGCGGTGAGTGCCAGACTCGCTGCGGACAGAGCCACAAGTGCCGCGGAAATTCGTTTTAACATGGTCACCATTTCTTAGTTGAGTGGTGCAGGCTTGGTGCCCACGTCCTCTCCGGCCACTAAAAAACCCTTCAGCATTGCTGCATGAAGGGAGACCGGGTGAAGACCCGGGCTCCGTTCCGTTACCTCGACGGGTGGAGCCGCTCGTAACTGCCAGGTGCTCCGACTCGCCCAAATACTGGGATCACGGTTGCGGGACAGCGCCGGAATCGCACCGGACTTTCCCTGGATTCAATTACGCGGATTCAGTTGTTAGGTCAACCTCCCACGGCTGATGCGCAGTTGTCAATGTCGACCCGCCAGTGCCGACCCGCCAGTGCCGACCCGCCAGTGCCGACCCGCCAGTATGGCCCTACCTCTCACTGACTTTGACGATTTCGCGATGTTGGCTTATGCGCTCTAAGATGGTGATCCTTGGGTTACAAACCTCCGCTTTGGGGAGGTTAATATGTCGGGTGAAGCGCAGTTGGAGGAGTTTTAATGGGTTGGTCTTGGCAATATCTAACAGCCGAAGGTGTTGTGGTTGCTGAACTACCCGATACCTCGATGGCAACGCAGTTCCCGACCCAATCTGATGCCGAGACCTGGATCGGGGAGGTTTGGCCGACCCTGCTCGAGGCGGGGATCGAGCAAGTCCTGCTACTTGAAGAGGATCGAATCGTTTACGGCCCGATGGGGCTCCGCCCCGTCTGAGGGGGCAGCAGCCGTGCATCCAGCGCTGGTGTCAGGAAACGCGGACTAGATTTTGGGTGCCCCTCCGCGGCGTACCCGCGGTGGTGGCAGGCGCAGGCGTCGAAGCTGCAACGTGCGCAAGGTGGCATAAAGCAGCAGGCCCTTGCGGTCTTTGGCTTCGGGGAACGCCTTCTTGGCCCGAAGGCTCAACTGCACCAGCAATACGACGGTGTCGACGACGATGAGTGCCGTCAGGGCGAAGAACCCGATTGATACCCAACTTTGGATCAGCGGATTTCGGATAAAGCCAAGGGCGAGCACCGCAACGGCGATGAAGATGAAAAACTCTGCCAAGGTAACGCGGCCATCGACGAAGTCGCGCACAAGTGCTCGGGCCGGACCCCGGTCACGGGCGGGCAGATACTTTTCTTCGCCGTTGCGCATGCCCTGGCGGGCGCGGGCCCGGTCTTCTTGATCACGTTGCCGGGAAGCCTTTTTCGCGGCCTTAGGGTCTTTTGGGATCTTCAGCTGGTTCTTGCGGGCCTCCTCCGCCTCGCGACGTGATGGCGTGGCGTGGCCTTTGCCGCCGCCGGCTACTTGACCCGAGGCGGTCTGCCCCGCATCGGCCGTGTCAGCGGCATTGGCGGCTGCAGAGTTGCTCCTATTGCGTCCAAACATTATTGCGCTTCCTAGTCGGCTTTGGCATTTGGTCCAGGGAGGGCAAGCATGCGATCGAGTGCAACCTTGGCCCACTTAGCGGTTTCGGGATCAACCTGGATGCGGTTGACCACATTGCCGGCAACCAGCGACTCCAGCGCCCACACCAGGTGCGGTAGGTCAATGCGGTTCATGGTCGAGCAGAAGCACACCGACTTATCTAGGTAGGCGATGGTCTTGTCGGGGTGGTTTTGGGCAAGACGTTTTACTAGATTCAATTCAGTGCCAACGGCCCAGGCGCTCCCAGCAGGAGCCGCGGCGATGGTGGCGATGATCTTTTCGGTTGAGCCGACGACATCGGCTTTGGTGACGACCTCGTAGGTGCACTCGGGATGGACGATAACCGTGATACCGGGGATGCGATCTCGGACATCGTCCACGCAATCGGCGGTGAAACGTCCGTGCACCGAACAATGGCCCTTCCAAAGAATCACTTTCGCATCGCGAAACTGAGCGGTGCTTAGGCCGCCCATGGGCTTACGTGGGTCAAAAACCACACAGTCGCTTAAATCAAGCCCGAGTTCGCGCACGGCGGTATTTCGTCCAAGATGCTGGTCGGGCAGAAATAGCACTTTTTCGCCCTGGTCGAATGCCCACTGCATACTGCGCTCGGCGTTACTCGATGTGCAGACGGCGCCCCCGTGCCGGCCGGTGAAGGCTTTTATCGCTGCCGTGGAATTCATATAAGTAATTGGAATCGTGACTTCAGCAATACCGGCCTGCTCTAAGACCTCCCAGCATTGCTCGACCTGCACGATATTTGCCATGTCGGCCATGGAGCAGCCAGCCGCTAGGTCAGGAAGTATCACCTGTTGGTTACCGGCGGTGAGAATATCGGCGCTTTCGGCCATGAAGTGCACACCACAAAAAACGATGAACTCGGCTGCTGGGTGTGCCGCGGCTTGCTGGGCAAGTTTGAACGAGTCGCCGGTGACGTCGGCAAAGTCAATGACCTCACCTCGCTGGTAGTGGTGACCGAGAATAAATAGCCGATCACCTAGTTCGGCCTTGGCCGCGGCCGCGCGAGCTACGAGGTCTGGATCACTTGCCGCGGGCAGGGCGCCGGGGCACTCAACCCCCCGCTCACTGTCGGGGTCGGCGTTTTGGCCGAGTAGTAGCAGGGCCAGTGGGGTTGGCTGGGGTTCGTGCAGTAATCCGGTCACGCCTGTATTGTTCCGTACCGGTTGGGATTGGGCAGCCCAAGGGGCACCTGTTGGTTATTCGACGCCTAGGGGATAGTGTCGCTAGGCGTATGACTAAAACTGGCGTAGAGTTAGGTCTCGATACTTGGCTCACCGGGGCCAGCACCAACGAAGGGGTAAATATGTCTGCTGACACCACGACCGAGCAGGTCGCCGGCGAACAGATCAGCACTGGGATCGTCCTGACTGATGCTGCTGCGCTCAAGGTCAAGACACTTCTTGAAGCGGAAGGCCGGGATGATCTGACCCTTCGGGTCGCCGTACAGCCCGGGGGTTGTTCGGGTCTTCGCTACCAGCTCTTCTTCGATGACCGCAGCCTCGATGGTGATGTCATCAAGGATTACCAAGGGGTCGGAGTGGTGACCGATCGGATGAGCGCCCCATACCTAGGAGGCGCCACCATTGATTTCGTCGACACCATCGAAAAGCAAGGTTTCACCATTGACAACCCGAACGCGGGTAGTTCGTGCGCCTGCGGGGACTCGTTCGGCTAACAAGTTAAGTATGAGAGCTCAAGCCACGGTCCTCTTTGATGGCGACTGTGGCTTTTGCACGTGGAGTGCAAAGAAACTAGAGCGTTGGATTCAGCCACCGGCCACCATCATCCCTTGGCAACAAGCCGACCTCACCGCACTTGGGGTCTCCCAGATGGCCTGCGAAAGCGCCCTGCAATGGGTGCCGGCGGTAGGTGCGTCAGTTTCTGGTGGTCAAGCGGTGGTGGCTCTACTGCGTGCCTCAGCGCAGCCATGGCGTGCATTGGGCGCTGCACTTAGCATCCCGGGGCTCAGCCACCTGGTCGATCGCGGTTACCGAGTAGTCGCGGCTAATCGACACCGACTACCCGGCTCGACGCCAGCCTGCGCAACGACACCGCCCTGACAGGTAGGGTCTGCAGGCGTGGCTGTCCTAATCACCGGGTCCATTGCGACCGATCACTTGATGACGTTTCCGGGTCGGTTCGCCGATTCGCTGGTGGCTGACAAGTTGGACAAGGTCTCCTTGTCCTTCTTGGTCGAGGCCCTGGAGATCCGGCGCGGGGGCGTAGCTGCCAATATCGCTTTTGGGATGGGCTGCCTTGGGCTTAACCCGGTGCTTGTCGGCGCGGTTGGCGCCGATTTCAGCGATTACGGTTCGTGGTTGCAACGGCACGGAGTTGACACCTCATCGGTTCTCATCTCCGATGTGCATCACACCGCACGCTTTGTCTGCACTACCGATCTGGAGCAGAATCAAATTGCCTCTTTTTATCCAGGTGCGATGTCGGAGGCTCGCGGCATTGAACTGCAGCCGGTTGTCGATCGCGTAGGTAGCGCAGAGATGGTGCTAATCGGACCCAATGATCCTGAGGCGATGCTCCGGCATACCGATGAGTGCCGTTTTCGCGGTATGCCGTTTGCTGCCGATCCAAGTCAGCAACTTGCACGGATGGATGGCGACGAAATTCGCCCGCTTGTCGAGGGCGCAACATTGCTGTTCACCAACGAATACGAGGCAGCGCTTATTCACCAAAAGACCGGTTGGACCGCCCAAGACATCGCGTCCCGGGTTGAAGTGCGTGTCACGACTTTGGGCCCAGATGGTGCCCGTATTGAGCGCCGTGGTGAGCCAGCGGTGACCGTAACCTGCCCAGCAGAAGATCGTAAAGCCGACCCGACGGGGGTTGGCGATGCGTTTCGAGCCGGCTTCCTTGCTGGTCAGGCTTGGTGTCTTAGCGATGAGCGGAGTGCGCAAATCGGTTCACTCTTGGCGACTTATGTCATTGAAACCACCGGGACGCAGGAATACTCGCTCGCCCAGCGGCACTTCTTGGCGCGGATCGCCAAGACTTATGGTGATGATGCGGCAGCCGATATTGAGCCGCATATTTCCTGCCCCCGGCCCTAGCCAGCTAACTCATATGCCATGCGGGTAGAGCCAGCGCCTTGCGAATGGCTCCTGCCTGACCCGGAGCTAGCGGCACCGGGTGAAGACGTAGTTGGTCTCGGGGCCGATCTGGCACCTGGCACCGTGTTGCAGGCTTATCGAATGGGCTTATTCCCAATGCATGTTGATACCGGTGAGCTCGGTTGGTGGTCACCTGATCCCAGAGGGATTTTGCGCCTTGCTGACTTACGGGTAAGTAGATCCCTGCGCAAATCAATTGGTCAATTTGAAGTCACCATTGATCGGGAGTTCACTCGGGTGATGCGAGAGTGTGGTGACTCGCGCCGAGATGGTGTTTGGATTACCGAGGAATTCATTAACACCTATTCGGCGCTGCACGAAATGGGGTGGGCGCACTCGATCGAAGTTTGGCGTAATCGCGAGTTGGCCGGTGGTTTGTACGGTATTGAGGTTGGGGGGCTTTTTGCGGGGGAGTCGATGTTCTACCTAGAACCCGATGCATCCAAGGTCGCCCTCGTAGCTCTTGTGAATAAATTGCGCACGTGTGGTGATGGCAGGTTCATTGATGTGCAGTGGCACACTAAACACCTTGCAAGTCTTGGAGCGATAGCTATTTCGCGTTCGGAATACCTAAGGGCACTAGCAAAGGCGATGCCGCTTGACCCTTGCTTCGCCAATTAATCGGTAGCGGTCACCAGCACCGTGAACACCAAGCCGGCACCACCGTCCGGGGCTGCACTTTCACCCAAGAAAGTGGCGTTCTTCAGGCGGCACCATGCGGGCACATCGAATTTCGCTGCCGGATCGTCGCTCAGCAGGGCGATGACGGTACCTGCAGGGTGTGCCATGGCGGCGCGATTGAGTGCGATTATCGGAAGCGGGCAGCGCCGTCCGCGTTCATCGAGCCAAATCTGCGTGTCCACTAGACATCGGCCCGAACCGCGGCGACCGCGTCTGGTAGTGCTTCAAGGAAGCTGGTAACGGTTTCGGTGGTGCAGCCAAGGGGCAACGAAATCCGGATATTGCCACCGGTATATGCACCCATAGCAGCGAGTACGTGACTGGGCCGGGCCTCCTCGCCAACACATGCTGATCCGCTCGCGACCGCGAACCCGCGCTTATCTAGTTCTAGTACCAGCGCTTCACCGGATACATAAAGCACTGAAAAGGTCAGAATATGCGGGAGGCGCCAAACCCCATCGCCTAAGACTTCGATGTCGGTGATCTTGGTGGCGATGCCCGTTCGGAGTAGGTCGATATTGGCGAATGCCTGTTCGCGTTGGGCAACCTGCTCGGTGCTGAGTTCGGCAAGGGCGGTTGCCGCACCGACAGCGCCGGGGATATCGGCAAAGCCGCCGAGTAGGCCGCGGTCGCTAGCAGTTGGTGGGACCCAGCGCCCGCCACGGCGCACGACCAAGATCGCGACCCCGGCCGGGCCGGCCCACCCGCCGGCTCCCGCGGTGAGCATGGACCACCCCTGGGGCAATGGGATCCGCCCCAGCCCTTGGGTGGCGTCCATCAAGATCGGCAGCGCCGGGTTTGTCGCTGCCACCTGCTCAATGGGCTGGCAGGTGCCAACCTCACTATTGGCCAGTTGAAGAGCGGCGACGGCCTTGCCGGCTGCGGCCAGGTGGAAAGCGCCGACATCCACGCGCCCGATGGCGTCAACTTCGATAACTTGCGAGTGGTCTCTTAGGTCACCGAGATCAAGCAGTGCTGCGGTTTCAACGGCGCTCATGACAACCGGACCCGGGTACCCGGCGAGGGCAATGGTCTGTGCCGCTAGGGCCGAAGGAGTAAAAAAGACCTCGTCGGCGTGGATGGTCGTGCCTGCGGCGGCGGACACACTTTCGGCGATACTGCTTCGGGCCGCAGCAAGGAGCCCATCGCTTCGGCGGCCCGGATGGTGCAGGGCTCGTGGATCTGCCCAGGCCAGGGCCGCAGCAGCAACCTGGGCCGCGGCCCCGGCGGCTGACACCGGCTGGCCGCCGACGGCATCGAGCAGCCCAGCTGGCGGATACCAATTAATGCCCATGGACAGCACGTTAGTCGGGGCCGAAGTGTGTGGCGAATACCTCATGTCAATTTGCCTTGGGCGAGAAGGCAACATTGGCTCGTAGGCGCTAATATGAGGGTATCTTCCAGCGGAGGGCGTGTCGTGGGTTTGTCTATGGTGGCTGCGCGCCTGCGACGTCCACGGGCCCTGATTATCGTCCTGGGCACCGTAGTCGCAGCGGGCCTATTGACCGGCTGTACCGCCAATGAGGCCTTCTTCTTTGATATGCCAGAACCGGCTTCGAAGGAAGCCCACATAGTCTTGAATCTCTGGAACGGTTCTTGGTTGGCCGCCTGGGGGGTCGGGATCGTTACGTGGGGGCTGATGATTTGGGCTGCGGTGGCCTATCGCCGCCGGCACAAGAATGAAGTTCCAGAGCAAACCGCCTATAACCTGCCGGTCGAGTTGCTGTATACGATTGTGCCGCTCATCATGATTCTCGGGTTGTTCTGGTTCACCGCGCGCGATCAAAGTGAACTTCTGACCATGGAGAATGACCAGGCCCAAACGGTCAACGTGGTCGCTTATCGCTGGAACTGGGGCTTTAACTACGTAGATGAGGATGTTTACGCGGTGGGTAGCCCGGCGCAAATTGCGGTGTTGGTCTTGCCCGTTAATGAAAAAGTGCGCTTCGAGCTCACCTCACCAGATGTGATCCACTCTTTCTGGGTGCCAGATTTCTTATTCAAGATGGACGTTATCCCGGGCAAGACAAATGCTTTTGAGTTGACCCCCGACAAGATCGGCACCTACCCGGGTCGGTGCGCTGAACTGTGCGGGGTATCACATTCGAGCATGCTATTTACGGTTAAAGTTGTTGAGCGCGCTGAATTTGACGCCTATGTGGAGCAATTGAAGGCGCAGGGGCAATCAGGCTTGTTGGATACCGGTAGAAGCACCGACGAGGGTCAAATGCCCGGAGAGACAACCATATGACGATTCTGAGCGACCGCATCACCATTTCAGACCAACTTCCCGAGGCGCCGCAGCGCAGGAAGAGGAGTCCGGGTGCGCTGGTGGTGTCATGGCTAACCTCCACCGACCACAAAGTCATCGGCTACATGTACCTGATGCTTGCCACATTCTGGTTCTTCGCTGCCGGCGCAATGGCCTTAGCCATCCGAGCTGAACTGGCCATCCCGGGCCTGCAATTCATTTCACTTGAGCAATACAACCAATTGTTCACCATGCATGGAACGATCATGTTGTTCCTGTTCGCCACACCACTATTCGTTGGCTACGCGAACGTCATCATGCCGCTGCAGATCGGCTCACCGGATGTGGCATTTCCTCGGCTGAATATGTTGGGGTTCTGGTTGTTTGCTTTCGGCGGGATGACAGTGGCCGCGGGATTTCTTACCCCAGGTGGCGCGGCGGCTTTCGGCTGGTTTGCCTATGCGCCGTTGAGCAATGCTGTCTACTCGCCCGAGGTGGGCGGTGACCTGTGGTTATTGGGCCTGGCAATGGGCGGCTTGGGCACCATCCTTGGCTCGGTTAACTTCGTGACAACGATTTTCTGCATGCGCGCCCCCGGCATGACGATGTTCCGGATGCCGTTATTCACTTGGACGATATTTGTAACGAGCGTGTTGGCACTGCTGGCCTTCCCGGTGCTGGCGGGGGCCCTCGCACTCGCATTCATCGACCGCAACTATGGGTCGGTTGTCTTCGCATCGGAAAACGGCGGAGCGATGCTCTGGCAGCACCTTTTCTGGTTCTTCGGGCACCCTGAGGTCTATATTTTGGCCTTACCATTCTTTGGTATCGCCAGTGAAATCATCCCGGTGTTCTCCCGTAAGCCAATTTTTGGTTACAAGGGCTTAGTGCTCGCGACCTTGGGGATCGGTGCCCTTTCCATGGCGGTTTGGGCGCACCACCTCTATGTGACTGGCTCGGTGTATCTGCCCTTCTTTGCCTTCATGACGATGCTGATCGCGGTGCCTACCGGAGTGAAGTTCTTCAACTGGATCGGCACCATGTGGAAGGGCTCTATAGCTTTTGACACCCCGATGCTCTGGACCATGGGCTTTATGTTCACTTTCTTGTTCGGTGGACTCACGGGCATTATCTTGTCCTCGCCACCGCTTGACTTCCACCTGTCCGATAGCTACTTCGTCGTGGCGCATTTCCACTACACGGTATTTGGCACCGTGGTCTTCATGTTCTTTGCCGGCCTTTACTTCTGGTGGCCCAAGATGACCGGCAAAATGCTAGATGAGCGCCTCGGCAAGATCCACTTCTGGCTGTTGTTCGTCGGTTTCCAGACCACTTTCCTGGTTCAGCACTGGCTGGGCGTGCAGGGGATGCCACGACGTTACGGGGATTACCTGCCCTCGGATGGCTTCTCCACGCTCAATGCGGTCTCGACCGTCGGGGCGGCGATTTTGGGTATCTCCTCCCTCTTCTTCATTTGGAATGTCATCAAAACCACCCGCACCGCGCCATTAGTCGGCGTTGATGACCCGTGGGGCTGGGGTGGCTCACTAGAGTGGGCGACCTCGTGCCCGCCGCCGCGCCACAACTTCGTATCGATACCCAAGATTCGGTCGGAGCGGCCGGCATTTGACCTGCACCATCCCGAACTGGCGGCAAGTACCCACGGAGCTGCGGTTGAAGGGACCAAGACGTGAGAATCGAAGGCGCCATCTTCGGACTGGGTGCCATTTTCTTCCCGCTGACCGCCGGTGCTTATTGGTATCTGTCCCGTGATCCGATCGGCACCACCGCGCTAGTTCTTTCCGGGGCACTGGCGTTCTTGGTGGCCTTCTATACGCTCTACACGGCCAAGCGGGTTTACCCCCGGCCCGAGGATCGCGGTGATGCAAATATCGATGAAGCCGACCCGGAGTACGGCTTCTTCAGCCCGCATTCGTGGTGGCCATTGGCCGTTGGTTTTGCGACCTTAATGGTGGTTTTTGGGCTGATTTTTGCGGTGTGGCTGTTGGTACTTGCGGTTGGGGTTCTAGTCATCGCATTGGTGGGCTGGCTTTTCGAGTACTACCGAGGCGAATTCGCCCAATGAGCACCACCGCAATGAAGTGAGCCTTGCCGGAGTCTGGCAAGGGTGAGTGGCAGGACTTTAACTCCGCTCTTTGATGAAACCTAGAAGATCTGGCTGTTGTCGACCGCAAGGCCGTCCAAACTGGCAGCGATGAACGGGATCTCGCCATCTTGAATGACGGCTGGGCTCAACTTCACTCCGAAAGCCTTGGACAGGGCGCTTCGAGCGCTCGGTTCGAGTCACTGCCCCTTCCGAGTTGCATCGTTGCCCGTTTAATTTGCCCGTGTTAATTGACTAAATTGAGATCACTTTTGTCAGAAATAATTCCAATATATTTATAATAAAACGAGGTGGGATCTTGCCCCGCCCCGCTTAATTTAAAGAAGAGTCGCCCTATAAGTCGGAGACGACATTGTTATGCGTAAAGGTACGCTCAATTCCTGCGATTGCCCTCAAATATGCCCCCAAAGAACTATAAAAAATTACAATACGTGCTTTAAGATATTAAGTATGACAATTAGTATTGGACCCATCAAACCTAGCGACAAAGTTAGATGGCTAGAATTATTCAAAGAGTACATAGTTTTTTATAAATCAAAATTATCAGATGAGCAGTTTGAGTTGACCTGGCAGCGTATTCACTCAGACTTTAATATAAATGGCTTGGTGGCAGAGACGGATGGAAAGGTAGTTGGTTTCGCCCACTATATTTGGCGGCCAGATACCTGGGAGGTTGAGGATTTCTGTTACTTAGAAGATCTATATACCGATCCAAAGGTGAGGGGCAAGGGAGTTGGTCGAGCTTTAATTAAAGCTGTTGAAGATATAGCAATCGCTAAAGGATCAAAGCGGCTTTACTGGACAACGGCTCCTGATAATGAAACAGCTCGAAAACTCTATGACAAGGTTGCAATTACAGATCGTGTGCAATACAAGATCTACTTAAATCAGTAATCAATGCGTAGTGATTCTTGCGATAATGTTTAATCAACGATTGAGCGAATACTGCAAGACTCGCGAAAAAAAAATCATCAGAATTGGGATCTCAATCATGATTGCCGCAAAAAGCATCAGGCGACTGACCGAGGTCTCGCCTGCGAACTCGACAACTTCATCCAGCGCAACAGGAATGGTGCAACCTAGCAGAGGAAGTTTGTTCAAAGTTTCTGGTGCACCATAATGACTTCGTGCGAAAAAACTATCCCGTAATTCTTCTTCAGATTTCAAACTTTACCTCTGGATTAGGAAACTCGGTAGTCATGATCACAATCCCGTGGCTGATACTTGAGGAAACAAATTCTCCGGCTTTCGCTGGATTGGTAGCCGCAATATCTGCACTACCTGGGCTCTTGATATCACCAATTGGCGGATGGTTGGTCGATCGCTTTGGTCGGCGTTCGGTAAGCATAGGAGCAGATTTACTTTCATCAATCTCCGTAATGGGATTTCCGATTGTGGCTCTAACACATGGACTTTCAAGCACTACGATCCTCGTAATAGCTGTAGTTGGAGCAATATTTGATCCTGCTGGATACACCGCGCGCAGAACTCTGCTTGCCGATGTCGCAAAAGCATCTGAGATGAAGCTAGATAGACTAAATGGAATTCACGAAGGATTCATGGGCGTGGCGTGGATTTTTGGACCCGCAGTAGGTGCTGGCTTAATTTCAACTGTCGGAGCTGTGAACTCATTTTGGGTCCCTGCCGCCCTCTTTTTAATTGCGTCGTTGGCTGTAGCTTTTTTGCGGGTTGGAAACCTAGGCAAGGAGGCCCGTGAGTTAGCTGAAGAAATGGGTGTCGTAACCAATAGAAGTATTCGTGTTGGTTTCCAGGTGCTATGGAATGATAGATTGCTTCGTACTATTTCTATTACTGTTTTGATTCTCGCTGCTGTATATCTGCCGACTGAATCGGTGATTCTTCCCACCTACTTTGAAGAGTTAGGTAATCCCGCAGGTCTTGGGTTTGTGATTTCCGCGCTTGCTGCTGGATCTGCTGTTGGGTCTTTTGGGTATGGATGGATCAGCGCTCGGCTTTCAAGAAGGACCTTGACTCGCATGACTCTAATTGGTAGTGCAATAAGTATTATTCCAATGGCCTTCCTACCGCCATTGCCATTGCTAATTGCCTCGGGCTTCCTTTTGGGCCTATCTTGGGGACCGTTTAATCCGTTGATTAGCACGCTAGTTCAGCAAAGAGTTCCCGCGGATCAACAAGGAAGAGCATTCGGAGTACAAACTGCGATTTTTTACGCCGCTCCACCCTTGGGGATGGTGGTAACAGGCCTATCGGTTGAAAACATAGGAATCAGCCCAACTTACTTTGTTTTAGCCGTAGTACTTTCTGGGACTGCAATCCTTGCTCTGCTTGCGAAATCACTTCGTTATGAATTTTAAAAAGGGCAGTTACCCTACAAGCTCGAACTTTACTCGTTTTTGCGAACATGCCCAACCATCGACTGTAAAATTTCGCTGAGGTTCTTCATCTGTTGATGAGTCAAAGCTTCACCAAAGGGCCGCGTAACCTCTTTCAGCGCAAGCGAAAGTGGCTTCGCGGTGTTGCGGTGGGTAACTAGTTAGTAAGTTTGAGCGAATCCTTAGCGGTCGGCGCGCTCGGCCAGCTGCTCGGCGTTGGTGATTGCCATTCCTGGGTGGTGCAGCACGCCGCCGTGGGCATTGCGGATTTCGTCAGCGTCCTCATAGGCGTGTAGCGGCGCCTCAAGGGCGGCATCATGATCGAGATGGTGCTGGGCTGACTCGATCTCCGCGGCGGTTGGCTTGGTGATGTTGTCAGCGTAGAAGAAGTTGCTGAGCTTGGCACGAAGGGATTGAATATGGTACATACGATTGGCCACTCCGTCGGCGTCTGCTTTGACGGGAGCCGGCAGCGGAGCAATGTCGGTTTTCGATGTGATGACCGCCATCTCTTTGTAGTTGATGGTCTCG
>JAQCEO010000052.1 GCA_027729805.1 Actinomycetota bacterium | reverse complement strand
CATGAAATCAGCCGGGCCGAAGATAATCGTTTCAACGCGCGGGCTGGCCTGCGCGATGGCATCAACATTGATCAACCCGAGTGCGTTTTCGATCTGCGCCTCAATGCCGATGCGGCCGACTTCAAAGCCATTCGACTTCTCAATTTGGGTGAGTAACAGGTCAAGGGCTACCACCTGCTCGGCGGTTTGCACCTTCGGCAACATAATGCAATCTAGGTTTGGGCCGGCACCTCCGACAACTTCGACGACGTCTTGGTAGGTCCACTGTGTGGTCCAGTCATTTACCCGCACCGAACGGACTTTGCCTTCGTAACCGCCTTCGTTTAAAGCGGCAACAATGTGCTTTCGAGCTTCGGGTTTGGCAATCGGGGCCACGGCATCTTCAATGTCCATAAAGATCTGATCGCACACCAAGCCGCGCGCCTTATCGAGCATTTTGGGGTTGCTACCGGGCACCGCGAGGTTCGAGCGACGCGAGGGCAGCACTCTTGAATTGGACATCTATCCTCCTCAACCTCACCCTACCCACCCCGCGAGGGGGCGCCTACTCGAAAATTAGATTGGCGGGCTTTCTGTGGGCTCTTTCACACTACTGGACCTAATCACCAGTACCAGCCCGATGAACATCAAGGCCACCGCCGGGATGATGCCAAGGGGTGGGATCTGGCCCAGCCAGACCGCGGCCACCAAGGTCGATCCGGGCATTTCAAATAAAATCGCCAGCGAGACGACTGTCGCAGAAGTAGTCGAAAGCACTTTGTTAATTAGGGTGTGACCAAGTAGTTGCGCCCCAACGGTCAAAGCAAAAATCAAGAGCCAATCTCGCAAGCTAAAGCCCACCAGCGGCACCCTGAGCACCAAACACATGACAATAAGCAGCGCCCCGGCACTGGCGTAGACCCCAAATGTCGTTACCGAGGTTGAAACACTCTGCCGGGCCTGCCCGGCTACGGTCACATAAGCAGCCGCGAGCATCCCGCCCAGTAGCGCCAGTCCATCCCCGATTAAGTGCCTTGGGTTGACAGAGAAATCTATTCCGGTCAAGACGAGGATGCCAATCAGGGCGACCACGATGCCAAGCCAGGCCTGACCGGGGATATGCACTCCTCGTAAGCGGGCCAATAACGCCGCCCAGATCGGCTGGGTTGCCACCAACGCGGTGGACGAGGCGACCGTGGTGAACCGCAGGGATGGGATCCAGGCGGCAAAATGCGCCCCCAGCAACAGGCCGGCGAACACCATGAGTTTGACCTCGCGCCGGCTCAAGTGCGCCAAGGATCCGCGCCGGCGGAGCAGCACCCACACCCCGGTGGCCCCGGCGCCTAGGAAGCAGCGCCAAAAAGCAATAGCCAAGGCCGGGGCCGCGATAACGGTGATGATCGGGCCCGAGGTGGAGATAAAAACGATGGCCACCCCTAGCCAGGCCAGGTCCACGGCCGGGGGACGACCAAGGGTAGCGGACGGCTGCGGGGCTGTGGACACGTCAGCGACGGTAGCCTTCGGTCGTGACAACAAGTACCGCGACCCGGGTTTTCCTGGCCCGGTTGGCCGGCCTAGGGGTATTTGACCCCAATGGCGACCAACTGGGCAAGGTTCGCGATGCCATCGTGGTACTCCGCAGCGGCAGTAACCCACCAAGGCTGACCGGCCTAGTTGTAGAAGTGCAACCGCGCCGGCGCATCTTTGTCCCGATGACGAAAGTCACCAACATCGATACCGGCCAAATCATCGTTACCGGCACCGTGAACCTGCGCCGATTCGAACAGCGGCTAGGTGAAACGCTGGTAACGGCCGAGATCCTCGACCGGACCGTTGAACTTATTGCCGGTGGCGAGGAAGTTTCCGTGCTCGACATAGCCGTCGAGCAAAATCGTACGCAGGACTGGTTAGTGTCACAACTCTTCGTTCGTAGAGGTGGCAACGGATTTCGGCGCCGCGGTGAGCGTTTCATTGTCGATTGGCCAGAGATCCACGGCTTGTCACTACCGGTTGCCGATCAGCCGGCGGAACTACTACTTGCCAGCCTTGATTCCCTCCCAGCAGCCGATATCGCAGCGGTCTTACAGGACCTAACGCCAAAGCGGCGACTTGAAGTTGTGCGCGAATTAGACGATGAGCGACTTGCCGATGTTCTTGAAGAATTGCCCGAGGACGATCAGCTTGAGATTTTGCAGATGCTTGAAGCCGAGCGCGCGGCTGACGTCTTGGAGGAGATGGACCCGGACGATGCCGCTGACTTGATCTCCGGCCTACCAAAAGATCAGGCCGAAGCCCTACTTGAGCGGATGGAGCCAGACGAGGCTGAGGATATTCGTCGCCTCTTGGCTTATGACGATTTCTCCGCCGGCGGCATGATGACAACTGAGCCCGTAGTGCTACCAGCCGATGCCACGGTTGCCGACGCCCTCGCGCACATCCGCAACTCCGATCTCTCACCCGCACTTGCCTCGCAGGTCTACGTGACCCGCGCACCAACCGAAACGCCAACGGGTAAGTATTTAGGAACTTGCCATTTTCAGCGCCTACTGCGCGAGCCACCGGCCACCATGGTTTCGTCCATTGTCGATACTAAATTGGTACCGATCGGCCCACACGTGATCCTCGCCGACGTCGCTCGCACTTTTGCGGCTTATAACTTGGTTGCACTGCCTGTTGTCGATGAGAATAATCGGCTCCTTGGTGCGGTAACAGTTGATGATGTAATTGATCACATGCTCCCCGGCGATTGGCGTGAGCGGGAGATCCACAACGGTGATCAGCATGGTTAGGCCAGGACCGCGCCGGCAGTCCCGCTTGGATCAACCACTCGAGCGCGGATTGCAACTTCGTGGCGCCTACGATCCGGAGCTTTTCGGCCGGCTATCCGAGCGCGTCGCGAGGCGCATCGGGTCATGGGCTTTCATCTCGTGGATGACCGCGGTTGTCATCGGCTGGGTGTCCTGGAACTCCCTAGCCCCTGTAGATTTGCGAGTTGATCCGTTTCCGTTCATCTTCTTGACTTTGCTGCTCTCACTGCAGGCTTCGTACGCCGCGCCACTGATATTGCTCGCCCAATATCGGCAAGCCGACCGCGACCGCGTTCAATTCCAAGAGGATCGGGCCCGCAACGAGCGCCTGCTCGCGGACAGCGACTACCTCGCACGTGAAATCGCAGCGCTTCGCCTAGCTATCGGCGAAGTCGCAACTCGTGATTACGTACACGGTGAAATTCGTGACCTACTGACGGATTTAATCGAGAAACGAGATGGCGCAAGTGCGCGACCGGAAGACCGTGCGTAGTCTGTCGGTATGAGCGTTGACCTAGCGGCAGTTCGTCTTGCCCTCGCCGACGTCAAGGACCCTGAGATAAACCGCCCGATAACTGAGATCGGGATGCTCAAGGATGTTGAGTGTTCGAAGCAGGGTGTGGTCACCGTAACGGTTTGGCTAACCATAAAGGGCTGCCCGATGCGCGACACCATCACCGAGCGGGTTACCAATGCCGTGCAGCCCATCACCGGGGTAACCGGTGTGAATGTGGTGCTCGATGTGATGGGCGACCAGCAACGCGCCGACCTAAAGAAGCTCCTTCGCGGGCATGATGCGCGCGAAATCCAATTCACCCAGTCCGGATCACTAACTCGGGTCTATGCAATTGCTTCGGGTAAAGGCGGTGTTGGAAAGTCATCGGTAACCGCTAACCTCGCCGTGGCGATGTCTGACATGGGGCTGGCCGTCGGACTCGTCGATGCCGACATGTACGGACACTCAATACCTCGCATGCTCGGTACCACGGCAGAACCAAACATGGTTGAGGGCATGATCATGCCGCCGATGGCCTTTGGGGTTCGGCTTATCTCGATGCTTGCTTTCAAGCCGGGTGGGGTCACCCAACCGGTTGCCTTCCGCGGGCCCATGCTGCACCGAGCCCTCGAACAATTTCTGTCAGATGTGTGGTGGGGTGATCTAGACGTCCTACTCCTTGACCTGCCGCCAGGCACGGGTGATATTGCCATCTCCACCGGGCAGTTGCTGCCGGACGCCGAGATAGTTGTCGTCACCACCCCGCAACCAGCGGCGGCTGATGTCGCGGTGCGGGCCGGCACCCTCGCCGAACAGACCAAGCAAAGAGTCGCCGGCGTCATCGAGAATATGAGTGGCTTCCCGTGCCCGCATTGTGGCGAGCCACTTGACCTATTTGGTGTCGGCGGTGGCGCTTTGGTCGCCGAGCAGCTTTCTGAAGTATTCGGCAAGCCGGTGCCCCTACTTGGCAAGATCCCATTCGATGTGGCGCTGCGCGAAGGCGGTGACGCCGGTTCGCCATTGGTGCTCAGCCAACCCGAAGCACCTGCGGCACTTGCCCTTAGGGAGATCGCGCGCACCTTAGGCACCAAGCCGCGGGGCTTGGCCCAGATGAACCTCGGCTTGACGCCAACCGGCGCTAAGTAGCGTCGGGATCAAAGACCGGTCTGGTAGCCGGGCTAGAGTCGGATTCAGTTTTCGCCGGTTTCGCGTCAGCCGGCTCATCATCGGTGAATAAACCCGCAGCCAGTTTGCGCGGGTGCAGATCCCCAATACTGCGCACCGACTCCATGGCCTCGCTCATGTCCAAGCCGGCGGAGTCGGCCAGATCACGCTTAGCACCTGATGCCATCTCGCGGAGCTGGCGGGCCAATCGGCCCGCATCGGCGGCGGCTTTTGGCAGCCGCTCCGGACCGAAGATCAACAGGCCCAGGACGGCCAAGATCATGATCTCGCCGATGCCGATATCAAACATTGTTGGAGACTACCCCGCTAACTAGTTTCGGCGGAGCCCAAGGTGATCGTTACCTCGCGCATAACGCCACCACGGCGGAATCCGAGCACCACCGGGTCACCTGGCGCATACTCGCGAATTGCCACGACCAACTCGGTGGAGTCGTTAATTACTCGCTCCCCGAGCTTGATGATGATGTCGCCCTTGACCAGCCCACCCTTGTCAGATGGCCCACCGGGGTTGATCTCGCCAATCTTGGCGCCATCCTGCGTGAAGGTCAGATCAAGGGTTACACCAATTACCGGAGTGCTTGCAGACCCCGTCGCGATGATCTCCTCGGCGATGCGCTTTGCCGAATTAACCGGGATAGCGAACCCAAGCCCGATACTGCCACCCTCGCCGCCGCTTATCAGCGTGGCTATTGCGGAGTTGACGCCGATAACGCGACCAGTGGCATCAAGTAGCGGGCCGCCGGAGTTTCCAGGGTTGATCGCTGCATCGGTTTGAATTGCGTTGATATAGGAAACATCGCCCGCGGGCCCGGCGGTTACCGGACGATCAAGTGCGCTGATGATGCCGTAGGTCACGGTGCCATCAAGGCCTAGCGGTGCGCCGATGGCAATTGCCGAGTCACCTACCGCTACCGAAGCCGAGTTACCTAGTGTCACCGGTTGCAGTCCGGTCTCCTTGACTTTGACAACCGCAAGGTCATATGCCTGGTTAGTGCCCACCACCTTGCCTTTTACTTTGGTGCCGTCATGAAAGACGACGGTGATCTTTTTGTCATCATCAGAGAAATTCACCACATGATTATTGGTAAGGATGTAACCGTCGGGCCGGAGCACGAATCCCGAACCGCTACCGGAATCCGCTGCGCCTTCGACGATGATCGAAACCACCGATGGCAACACCGCCGACACGATGCCGGCAATTGATTGGTCGGCGGGCGGTGAGGTATCGACACCCGACTGGGCAAGCGGCGCCACGGCAGCAACCGGGGCAGCCGGCGGCGCGCTTTCGTCCACGGACTGACCTATTACGTACCCGCTGAGCCCGGCAACAAGTCCTACCACCAGTGCGGTGATCCCGGCAACCAAGACGGTGGCGAAAAGCCCAAGTCCTCGGCGCGGCTCTGGGCGCACCGGCGCCACTGGGGGCAGGCTCGGCTCGGGCTGGGCCGTTGGCACCGAAGGGGTCATCGGATCAATACTCATGCTCATCTACTCCTCGTATCTGGGCTAAGGCTAGGCTGCGAACCGTCCCAGCGCAGCGGAGGTGCACCATTACCAGCAACCAGCCCGAATCATCGGGTCAGCAGTCCACCCCACCCAACACCGCATCTTGGGCCTATGCCGAGGATTGGCTTGATGAGGATGAGCACATTCGGGCCGCCCGCCACAAAGCCGTCGAACTTGGCTGCACGCCGGTCACTCGGTCAACCGCGTCCGTCCTGCGCCTGCTCGCGACGGCTATCGGCGCCCAAGCGGTAGTAGAGATCGGTACCGGCACCGGAGTCTCGGCCGCCGCCCTACTCTCGGGCATGACGCCGGACGCCATCTTGACCTCAATCGATATCGAAGCCGAGAACCAACGGGTGGCCCGCGACACCCTTACCGAACTGGGCTATGACCATGTGCGGGCCCGGTTGATTGCCGGCCGCGCGCTGGACGTCCTGCCCCGACTTGCTGATCAGGCCTACGACCTAGTTTTCGTCGATGGTGATAAGGCCGAATACCCGGCGATCTTGCAACAGGCTAGGCGACTACTGCGCGTTGGCGGCATCTTGGCTTTCGACAATGTCTTATCGAACGGCCGAGTAGCAGACCCGGGCCAGCGCGATGCCGAAACCGCGGCACTTCGCGATGTCGCTCACGCACTCCGCGACGACGATCACTGGGTACCAGCCCTGATGACAATCGGTGATGGCCTGCTCGCTGCCGTGCTGCGCGGCGCGGACGACTAACTACTTCAATAAAAATATCGAGGTGACGGGCCACTTGGGCCGGCACCTCGATATTAAGTAGTTCTGGCTATCCCTAGGCGAAAACCGCCAACAATTTGTCCCCAAGTTCGCGGGCTTCGTCCGCCTTTAGTTCGACGACGAGTCGACCGCCGCCTTCGAGCGGGACGCGCATCACATAGTTGCGCCCCTCCTTGGTTACCTCGAGGGGACCATCACCCGTCCGTGGCTTCATCGCGGCCATGTAGACCCCTTTCTCATGGACCCATTATCGCGGGTGCACACCCCGGCTCACCTATCGGGGTTCACCTAGCGGGGCAGGACCCCACCTTCAACAAGGCGCCCGAAGGCCACTAGCGAGCGCCTCACCCCGCTGAGGAAGGCCGGGCGGGCCAGCGGCCACCCCAGGCGCCCCAGGCGACCTAATGGCAGGTCTAGGTCCTCGCTCCAGATGAACCTAGAGCGCCCACCAGGTAACGCGACTACCTCCATAATGCCGGTACCGCGGACCACTTTGCCGGTGTGCAACACATCAACCCGATATGGCGCATCCCACCTGGTGATAGTCATCGTGTCTAAGAATCCAGCCGGCCCAAGGCCGGTAAACGCCGACAGCTCCGACCCAATACTGGCGCCATCGCCTTTGGTAACTTCGACGTGGGTGCCCAGCATCCACCGGCCCTGCTCCGACCATTGGCTAAAGGCCGTAAACACCGCCGATACCGGGGCGTTTATGACGACGTCGAGGGCAACGTGAACGGGTTTACTCATCAGCTTTTACTGGATAACTTGGTGACCTGGGCTTGCAGTTCTTCAATGACCTGGTCGACTTCGTCCATTCGGTAACCGCGAACCACCACATCGAACTCCGGATTACCAAGTTTCTTATTCGGACGTACATCACGTACCGGCTCTGGTAGTTCGCCGAGGCGACCACTTGCCAATAAACCAATCAACGCAATGACGCCCACCGCCAGCAACACAAAGACAAATGTCATGCCTACATCCCACCACGGGAACCGGGTTGGTGCACTGCGGTGGCCAATTCGGCCGCAATGAGATCAAGTGCCTGTTCCACCTCGGTGGTCCAGCTCAACTCCGCAACAGCCGCCGCGCCCACGAAGCCCTGCTGCTCCCAGTGCCGCACTTGTTCGCGCAACAACGCGAAATCGCCCCACGGATCAAGACCCACCACCGGCTTGTCATGCATCCCCAGGCATCGGGCGGTCCAGACCTCCATCAACTCCTCCAGGGTGCCGATACCCCCTGGCAGGGCTAAGAAAGCGTCGGCTCGTTCATCCATCAGCCCTTTGCGCGCGCGCATGTCGTCGGTGATTATCAATTCATCGGCGTCGTGATCGGCAACTTCCAGCTCGACCAAGGCCCGCGGAATCACCCCGATGGTGTGCCCGCCCGCGGCTCGCACCGCGCGCGCCACCGCCCCCATCATCGATACCGAGCCGCCGCCGGAGACCAACTGCCAACCGCGCGCCGCGATCCCGGCGCCCACCGCGGCCGCCAAATCCAAGTACCGGTCGGGGATATTCGAACTTGAGGCGCAGTAGACACAGATCGTCGGCACGGGGCTAATTCTAGTCGCCAGGTTTTAGTAACTTGACTTTAGTTGAATGTTCAAGTATATTAGTTGCAAGTTCAACTACCTATCAATTCGTTAAGGAGTTCCATGAGCACCCTGTCCTCTGCCACCGGTACCTGGGTAATCGACCCTTCCCACACCACCATTGGGTTCTCCGTTCGACATGCAATGGTTGCCCGAGTCCGGGGAAGTTTCGGTACCTACTCCGGTTCATTCACCATCGACGGCGAGAATTTGTCAGAATCAACGGCCGAACTCACCATCTCGGCAGCCAGCATCAACACCAACTCGGCCAAACGCGATGCGCATCTGGCGTCACCGGATTTTCTCGATGTCGAGAATTTCCCGACTCTTACCTTTGTGTCAACCGGTGTTTCTGCCAAGGGAGACGACATCCTGGTAACCGGCGATCTGACCATTCACGGGGTTACCAAGTCGGTTGAGGTCAAATATGAATTCATCGGCCTCAGCACCGACCCTTATGGCAACAACACGATCGGCTTCGAAGGATCCGCGAAGATCAGCCGCAAGGAATTCGGCGTCGTCTGGAACGCAGCCCTCGAAACAGGTGGTGTGATGATCGGCGATGACATCACCTTGACCCTTGATGTCGAAGCCAATAAGCAGTAACCCCGCTGGCTAGGTGAGCTAGGTGAGCTAGGTGAGCCAGGCGCGAAGTCGCACCTCGCAGGCTCGCAATTGCTCGATCGGCACATGCTCATCCGCACTATGTGCAAGTGCTGGGTTCCCCGGCCCGAAGTTCAGGGCCGGGGTGCCCAGCGCGGTGAACCTAGCCACATCGGTCCACCCGAACTTCGGTCGCGGGTCTTCGCCCACCGCGGCCAGGAAATCAGCGGCAGCCGGGCGGTCTAGCCCGGGCCGAGCGCCGGCCGCCTCGTCAACGATCGCAACTTCATAACCCGCAAAAACCTCGCGCACATGGGCCTTAGCCTGATCAAGTGACCGATCCGGCGCGAAGCGATAGTTCACGGTCACCACGCACTTATCAGGTATCACATTGCCAGCGATACCAGCGGTTATGGCAACCGCATTGAGCCCCTCGCGATACTCCAGGCCATCGACGATCGGGCTACGAGGCTCATAGGCGCGGAGCACTTGAAGCACATCTGCCGCTGAGTGAATTGCGTTATCGCCGAGCCATGAGCGCGCGCTATGCGCACGGACCCCGCTGACAGTTACCTCGGCACGTAACGTGCCCTGACAGCCAGCCTCGATTCCGGCATTGGATGGCTCCATCAAGATTGCGAGATCGGCTTCGAGAAGGTGCGGGTGCTCATCGGCTAGTCTTTGCAGGCCGTTAAATTCGCCCGCGACTTCCTCGCATTCATAAAACACGTAGGTGACATCGCGACTAGGTGCGGTGAGCGTTGCCGCCAAGCGGAGCGCAACCGCAACCCCGCCTTTCATATCGCAGGACCCCAAACCGTAGAGCAGGTCGTTCGCAAAATGATGCGGGAGGTTGCCGGCCGACGGCACGGTGTCGAGGTGACCACCAATGAGCACCCGATCAAGGTGGCCCAGGTGGGTCTGCGCCACGATGGTGTTACCAAATCGCTGAACCGATAGGTGCGCGCGGCCCGTCAAGGCGGCGTGTACCAAATCTGCTAGTTGCTCCTCATGGTGCGACTGGCTCGGAATATCAATCAAGGCAGCGGTCAGCGCGACAACATCTGTCGACAGGTCCAAGGTGATGTCCGCATTTGCCACATGGATACGGTAGTGCGATGAGTACCCCCCTTGTCCTACCCCCGGTTTCCGGGCCGGCAGCAGCGATTGGCCTGGCCACCATCGCCGGCGATGTCATACTCGACACTTGGTATCCCGCCCCCACTCTCGGTGCCATCCCCAAGGATGTTGCTGATATCAGTAGCGGGATAAACTCCACCGAGTCCATTGGGGCGCAGGTGCGCAGCATCTCAACGACCATCGCCGACCTGTCAGCACCGCCAATAGACACCGCTGATGCCTACCTTCGACTACACCTGCTCTCGCATCGCCTCGTGCAGCCGCGCACCATCAACCTTGATGGGATCTTCGAGTTGCTGCCGATTGTCGCCTGGACAAACTCCGGGCCGGTGCCCCTTGATCGACTCACCGAGGTGCGCCTGCGCGCCCGCTCCAAAGGCCATCACCTGACGGTCTACGGCATCGACCGCTTCCCGCGCATGGTCGACTACGTCGTACCAAGTGGCGTACGGATCGCCGACGCTGATCGCGTCCGCCTCGGTGCCCACCTAGCTTCGGGCACCGTGGTGATGCACGAAGGATTCGTTAACTTCAATGCTGGCACCCTCGGCACATCAATGGTCGAAGGGCGTATCTCGGCCGGCGTGGTCGTTGATGACGGCTCTGATATCGGTGGCGGTGCCTCCATCATGGGCACTTTGTCCGGTGGCGGCAAGGAAGTCGTCAGCATCGGTAAAGGCTGCCTCATCGGCGCCAACGCGGGAGTCGGGTTATCCCTCGGGGCCAATTGCGTGGTCGAGGCGGGCCTTTATGTTACGGCAGGTTCCAAAGTCACTCTTCCGGACGGAACCGTCGCGAAAGCCAGTGCCGTATCGGGGGCCGATAACCTGCTGTTTCGACGCAACTCGCAAAGCGGTGCGATCGAAGTAGTTATGCGCACCGGCACCTGGGGCGGACTCAACGCCGCCCTGCACTCAACCGATTAACCACACTTGTTCTGAGGCTCGCGGGTTAGCGGCTGCCCATCGGTGCGTAGTCGCGCAGGACTTCACCGGTGTAGACCTGGCGCGGCCGCCCAATCTTCAAAGCCGGATCCTCGATCATCTCGCGCCACTGCGCAATCCACCCGGGCAACCGGCCGATGGCGAACAACACGGTGAACATCCGCGGCGGGAAGCCCATAGCTTTGTAGATCAAGCCGGTGTAGAAATCTACGTTGGGATAGAGCTTGTGCGAAATAAAGAAGTCATCGGCTAATGCCACTTCTTCCAGGCGTAGCGCGATGTCAAGCAACGGATCACTAACATTCATCTGTTCGAAAATCTGGTAGGCAGTTTTCTTGACGATGGCCGCGCGCGGGTCGTAGCTCTTGTAAACGCGGTGGCCAAACCCCATGAGCTTGACACCATCCTGGCGATCTTTGACCTGTCGGATGAACGTATTCACGCCACCACCGGACGCGTGAATTTTCGCAAGCATCTCAAGTACGGCCTGGTTGGCACCACCATGCAGCGGCCCGAAGAGCGCATTGATGCCAGCCGATACAGAAGCGAACATGTTTGCATGTGATGAGCCAACCAAACGCACCGTGGAGGTGGAGCAGTTCTGCTCATGATCTGCATGTAAAAGGAATAACTGATTGAGGGCACGGGAAACGATCGGGTTTACTTCGTACTCCTCCGCTGGCACCCCAAAAGTCATACGCAAGAAATTATCGATGAATCCGAGTGAGTTGTCGGGGTAGAGGAACGGCTGGCCAATGGACTTCTTGTAGGCGTAGGCCGCGATGGTCGGCATTTTTGCCAACAGCCGAATGGTTGAGATTTCAACCTGTCGCGGGTCAAATGGGTCAAGGGAGTCTTGGTAGAAAGTCGAAAGGGCCGAAACTGCCGACGACAGCACCGGCATCGGGTGCGCATCACGCGGGAAGCCGTCAAAGAACTGGCGTAATTCCTCGTGCAGCATCGTGTGCTTGCGGATTCGAGTCTTGAAATCGTCAAGTTCAATTTGTGCTGGTAGGTAGCCATAGATCAGCAGGTACGCCGTCTCCAAGAAGGTGGATTGCTCAGCCAATTGCTCGATCGGGTAGCCGCGGTAGCGCAAGATACCGGCCTCACCATCGATGTAGGTGATAGACGATAAACATGATGCGGTGTTCACGAACCCGTAGTCCAAGGTGACGTTGCCTGTGTTACCGAGTAGCGATCCGATGTTAAGCCCGCTCGGACCAGCAGTTGCTGGCACCTCGGCAAGCGGTAGTTCCCCACCTGAAAATTGCAGTACGGCGTCAGCCACTTTCTCCTCCTGAGCCTGAGACTACCTAGTCGCCAATGCGCCTAGCGAATTGGGCAACATCGGCATCGGTTGCGGTCAACGCCACCCGCACGTGGTGCGCCCCAGCAACACCATAGAAGTCACCGGGGGTAACCAAAATACCGCGATCAGCGAACCAACTGACAGTTTGCCAACAGGGCTCACCCCGGGTAGTCCAAAGGTAAAGACCCGCCTCGCTATGGTCGATGGCGAACCCGGCCTGAGCCAACGCAGCACGCATAATTTCGCGCCTTCGGGCATAGCGGCCACGCTGCTCCGCAACATGCGCATCGTCACCTAGAGCTACCACCGCGGCCGCTTGGACCGGCGCCGGCACCATCATTCCCAGGTGCTTGCGCACTGCTAATAGCCGGGAGATCACCGCTTCGTCCCCGGCCGCAAAACCAAACCGGTAGCCGGCCATATTCGAGCGCTTAGACAAGGAGAACAAGCCCAGGACCCCGACGTGCTCTGGCCCAGATACCAAGGGATGCAAAATCGAGACCGGGTCTACCTCCCAACCCAATTCCAGATAGCACTCATCGCTGACAACCAACGCCGATACCGAACGCCCATAGGCCACGATTTCGGCAAGCCGGGTCGCCGACAGCACCGCGCCCGTCGGATTACTCGGTGAGTTGATCCAGATGAGGGACGGCGCCGGGGCCTCCTCGGGACGATCGGTCGCGATAATCTTTGCCCCCACGAGGGCCGCGCCCACCGCATACGTCGGATAGGCGATTTTTGGGATCACCACCGTTGCTGCCGGGTCTAGGCCCAGCAAGGTGGGCAACCAACCCACGAACTCCTTGGAACCGATCACCGGCAGCACCGCTGCTGGTGCCACTTTTGCGCCTAACCGCCGGCTTATCCAGCCCACCGCGGCTTCCCGCACCGCAGGTGACCCGGCGGTGGTCGGGTAGCCCGGCGCATCTGCGGCCGCGCCCAGTGCCTCTTGCACCAAGGCCGGGGTGCGGTCAACGGGGGTGCCAACGGATAAATCAACCGCACCCTGCGGATGCTCAGCAGCGCGGGCCGCGAACGGGGCCAGGACATCCCACGGGAAATCCGGCAACCGATCCGCCGGTGAACTGCTCAGTGCTCGTGCACCTGTGGCGGCACGGTGATAATCAGGGGCGCGTCAAAATCTTGGGCGCCCAGTTTGGCAGCGCCACCGGGTGAGCCAAGTTCTACGAAGAACTCCGCATTCGCAGCGGTGTACTCCTTCCACTCCTCGGGAACATCATCTTCATAGAAAATGGCCTCGACGGGGCAGACCGGTTCGCAGGCACCACAGTCAACGCACTCATCGGGCTGGATGTAAAGCATCCGGCCACCTTCGTAGATACAGTCGACGGGGCACTCCTCAATGCATCCCTTGTCTTTGAGATCTACGCATGGTAATGCGATGGTGTAGGTCACCCGAGCCTCCGAGAGTTGAATAGAAGAGCCTGTGGTTAGTGTTGGACGCCCCTAACTTACACAACCCTAGGGCGGATGCAGCGCGCATCCCCCAGGGTCGCCATCGGGTAGAGGAGGATACGTGCGCCTGTACGACACCATGCAACGCTCGGTGGTCCCGATCATCTCGGCCCAGCCCGGGCTGCTGCGGGTCTACGCCTGTGGTCCCACCGTCTACCGCGATGCCCACGTCGGCAATATGCGCACCTTCCTGCTCACCGACCTAATTCGCCGCACCGCCGAGTTCAGCAAGATCCAGGTTCGGTTGGTCCAGAACATCACCGACG
>JAQCEO010000051.1 GCA_027729805.1 Actinomycetota bacterium | reverse complement strand
CAACTTGCACCCCCGGGAAACCAAATCCCGCGGCACGTTCATAAATTTGTACGTTGCTTTGTCGATCACGTGGTTGGGAGATCGCCCATTGATTGTTCTGGCAGAAGAAAACGACAGGTGCTGAGAATGCTGCTGCGAAAACAAGTGCCTCGTTCACATCGCCTTGCGCTGTTGCACCATCACCGAAATAAGTGATGGCCACGTCCTCGGCACCGTCAAATGCAATACCCATCGCATAACCAACACCGTGTAGGACCTGTGCACCGACAACTATCGAGTACGGCCCGCACTTATGCGCATTCGGATCCCAGCCGCTATTCCTTACTCCGCGGAACATCGCAAGCATGTCTAGGGCCGCAACCCCTCGACACCAGGTCACTCCGTGCTCACGGAAAGTCGGAAAGGCAAAATCATTTGGAGCCAGAGCCCGAGCCGAACCCACCTGCGCGGCTTCTTGCCCGAGGCAGGGCGCCCACACACCCAATTCACCCTGGCGCTGTAAAGCCGTGGCTTCGGTGTCGATCCGTCGAACTAGCACCATGTCGCGATACAGGCCTCTGAGTTCAACATCACTTAGGTTGATGTCGTATTCGGGATGCGCGACCCGCTGGCCCTCCGGGGTCAGTAATTGGACGGCGCTCACTCGTTGGTCAGCCATTGATCCTCCACTGCGCATCATCGCACCCATCAGGCCGGTGTCCAATGGTCACCTATAGCCCGCCTTAGCCAAAGATTAAGGCCTCATCTGGCTGAGGCACATATAGTCTAGGCAGTGTCAGTGCCATTGAACGCTCAATCCGGATATCGAGAGCCGCGGTTGATCGAGCACCGCTCATTCGGTGGACGATATTGATCTAGTCCGCATTTCGCTAATGGGCCAGGCCGGCCAGCGCAATGCCATCGAGAAAGTAGGCGGATGTCGATGGTAGATGTGCGACGTGTGGTACGCGCCTCACCCGTCCAAATTTGGGTGCCACTGATTGTCCTGTGGATTATCTGGGGCTCAACCTACCTGGGCATCGCCCTCACTTTAGAATCAATGCCGCCACTGCTGGCGACCGCCATGAGATTCTTCGTGGCCGCGATCATCCTGACGGCCGCAGTTGTTGTATTCAAGGGACCCGGGGTACTCCGGGTTTCGATTCCGGAATTCGCCTACTCAATTCTGATGGGTTGCATGTTGCTCGGAGTCGGCATCGGCACCTTGTCTCTGGCCGAACGTTTCGTGCCGAGTGGACTAGCTGCCCTGCTGATTTCAATAACACCGTTGTTCATAGTGCTGCTTCGGGTTAGATCCGGCGATCGCCCAACACTCCTCACCCTGCTAGGAGTCGCCGTTGGTCTAATCGGGTTGGGCTTGATGGTGCTGCCCGGCGGCACCACGCCACGCGCGGGAACCGACGGCGATGTGGTCCTATGGTCTTGCCTGCTAATTGCAGGAAGTTTCTGCTGGGCCTTTTTCTCCTGGCAGTCAACCTCTTATCCGCTCCCGCGCAACTCCTTGGTCACCACGTTGTATGAATTGGTTGGGGCTGGTGCGCTACTCCTAGGCCTCGGCGCATTACGGGGTGAACAGATTCATTTCTCCGAATTCACCCAAGAATCTTGGAACGGCTGGATTTGGCTGGTCATCGCCTCCATTATTGGTTACAGCGCATACAGTTACTTGATTGCCAATGCTCCTCTGTCACTTGTCTCCACCTACGCATACGTCAACCCGGTGATCGCCGTATTTCTGGGTGCGCTGATCCTCAGTGAGCCAATCACGCGCGATGTGGTTCTCGGGCTAACAATTGTGCTAGGTGGAGTCGTGCTAGTAACAACGGGTGAGCGCAGGTCATGACCCTGAAGCGCCGCATGCTGTTTGCGGCTTTCCTTGCCTTCGGTGTGATAGCGACAAGTGTGGTGTTCTTAGTCCAAGAGTATTTCGGGGCAGTTGCTTCGCAAAATGTGGTGCGGGAGTCCTTAGAACCAGCTGCTGATTCCGCTCGATCCTTGGTCTCGGCGCAGGCAAATGCCTCCCGAGCCCTGACCGATTACACCCTGCTGGGTACACCCAGTGCCCTCGAAAGAATGATCACCGCGGTCGAACGCATGGAGGTGCTCGCCCAGCAGATCCAGCCACCAATTGCCGGCAGCACCGACCTGACGCAATTGTTGACCGCCGTGCAAGCCTCACAAAGAGCGTGGGTCAGTACTGGGGTCGAGCCGATCACGGCGGCGATGGAAAGCGGCCGGGGTAAGCGGGCCCGTGCCCTTACCCAAGCAAGCACCACGACCGCGGCCTACCAAGCCATGACCGAAGACGCCCAGCTCCTCGTGACCCAGATCGACCGTCAACGAGATAGCGCGGCTGATCTTGCCCAGGGGTTTACTCGGCTCCTCGGTGTGGTCTTGTTACTTGCCGGAGTGAGTGCGACGGTATTGCTGGCCGGGCTCTTCCTCGCGCTCCGGCGTTGGGTCCTGCAACCATTGGCGAGCCTGCAAACGGACTTGAAACTGGCAACCCATGAGGCCGGCCACGAGCACGTGATTGCGGGTGTCGGACCTCCGGAGATTGCACTGGTTGCGGTTGATGCCGAGTCCATGCGCCGGAGCTTGGTCCACGAAATCGATACTGCGCAGGCCGCGAGACAGGGTTTACTGCAGGAAGCGCCGGTGGTATCAGCGCTTGCTGCCGCGTACGCCGCGTCACCAACTATCGAAATCGCTGGTCTAAGTGTTTTCGGCACATCACAAAGTGCTGAGGGGGTGATGTCCGGTGACTGGTGGGATACGGTCATCCGTCCAAATGGCACTTTGGGTCTTGTTATTGCTGACGTTTCCGGGCACGGTGCTGCTCCTGGGGTGACGGCTATTCAACTTCGGCCACTTCTGCACTCCGGACTCCGCGCCGGCAGTAGCCCGGATGAAATCCTTAAGGTCGCGTCAACAATTCTTTTCGAGAGTGATTTCTTTGTCACCGCACTTGTTGCCGTAATTGATCAGCATGCCGGCACCATCACATGGGCCAATGCCGGTCACGAACCCGCGCTGATAGTTCAAGGTGATAAGACTGCAAGTTTTTGTGATCCGACCGGGCCGCTACTTTCGTCCCTCGGCGGGCACTGGGAGACGCGTACACAGCAATTTCGACCGGGTACGTTACTTATCGCTTTCACCGACGGGTTGGTCGAATCACGCACCGCTGCCGGCGCCACTTTCACCACCCATGATCTTTCGAGTTTCGTCCGCGGTTGTGACGCACCGGTGCGAGTCAACGCCGAGGAAATCAGCCAGCGAGTAATTGCGCGCGCCCGGGAGCGTTCCGTGGACTGGCAGCGCGACGATATCACCCTGCTGGCGGTTGCTCGACCCCTCTAACTGCTCTATCTCCTCTCATGGCACGATGACGCCATGTCATTTCGCACTCGCGCAATCGCCCTTGTTACCGTGACCGCCGCCACCTTGGCCACCACCGGTGCTCTCCTCCTGGCCGCGCCAAGTGCGCAGGCTGCACCTATCCCACCTGGCACGCCGATCGAAGACACTTTGTTTGGCATGCACGTGGTGGACTTGCAGCGAGGCAACTGGCCAACTATCCCGATCGGCTCGATTCGGTTGTGGGACAACGACACCACCTGGTCGGTGCTGGAACCCGCACCCGATCAGTACAACTGGGACAAGCTCGATGCTGCCGTGGCGACCGCCCAACAGCATGACGTCAACGACATCCTTTTCGTGCTAGCCGGTACCCCGGCGTGGGCGACCGACGACCCGACCTCCGGTGGCGCTGCCGGTGTTCTGCCCGGTGCCGCTGGCATGCCCCGCAACATCGCCGACTGGGACGACTTCGTCACCCAGGTAGTCACCCGCTACAAGGGCCGCATCTCCGCTTACCAGATCTGGAACGAGGCGAACCTGTCAACGTTCTCGACCGGCACGCCAGAAGAGATGGCCGAGCTCACGAAACATACATACGACATCGTCAAGGCGATCGACCCGAAGGCAACTGTCGTGGCACCCAGCACCGGCACTCGGTTGGGTGGTCCGTTCAAGAAGTTCTACCCAAAATACCTGCAGGAGCTGGAGAAGCGCGGGTGGCCGATTGATGTGTGGGCAGTGCACACCTATCCGCACTCACGCGGCACACCGGTCGATCGCGCGAACCTCGCCAAAACGTACCTGGCGATGCTGGAATCCACCAACGCCCCGACCAAGCCGATCTGGGACACCGAGAACAACTTTGGATTGGCCGGGCCCGGCCCGACCAATCCAGACCAGGACATCACCGGCCCAAAGGCCGCGCAGTGGACAGCCCGCACCTACCTTGATGCCCTGCGTCTTGGCTTCAGCCGCGTTTACTGGTACTCATGGAGCCCAGATCTTGACCTCCTAGGTATTCAAATGAACACCGGCAGCGTTGCGGCGGTTGCCCTAAAAACTCTGGAGAGTTGGATTACCGGTGCCACTTTCCAAAAGTGCTCCACCAAGGGCAAAGTCGTCACTTGCGGTTTCAAGCGCAATGGGAAAGCTTTCAGTCTCGTCTGGTCAGAGGGTAAGCCAACTAATGTCAAGGTCGGAGCGTTCAGCAATAAGTGCGAGCTCGACGGCCGCTGCGCACCTATCAGCCGAAAGAAACTAAAGGTAATCGGGCCGACCTACTTCCAGTAGGAACTGGAGATTACTTCAATAAGTCGACAAGTGCTTTGGTAAACAACACGGTATGCAACTCGACGTCGGCCGACGATGTTTGGGGGCACATCAACGCCATATTATGAAATGGCGTCATCAACAAGCCGCGGTTCGACATGAACAGGTGCAGGTAGTCCTCAAGTTCCTCGTCCTCAACCAGAGCCGACGCTGAGCCACTTTTGGGTGCCGGGCTCGTGAATAGATACTCGGCCCGCGCACCCAATTGCACTATTGACCACGGCACATTCGTTTCCAGAAGTACCTGCTCAACCCCAGCAGTGAACCTAGTTGCCATTTCGATCATGTGATCAAATGCGGGCGCGGTTAGTACTTCTCCCAAAGTTGCCCGCATGGCCGCTGTTGACAGAACATTGCCTGCCAGTGTGCCACCCACTCCGCCTACATCGACGAGATCGGCGTCAAGATTTCTGCGAATGGCTTCAGCGATCTCGTTGGTAATTCCGTAGGCACCGCACGGGATACCGCCCCCGATGCTCTTGCCGATCACAAAGAGGTCTGGCTTCAGATTCCAGGCTTGGGTGCAACCACCTGGGCCGACGGAGAAAGTATGTGTTTCATCAATTAATAAAAGTGCGCCATATTGCGTACAAAGGGCGCGCAGGCCGTCAAGAAAACCTGGCTCAGGAAGCACGATGCCAATATTGGTGAGCGCCGGCTCGGTTATCACCACAGCAATATCACCGTGGGCTAAGGCGCGTTCAACCGATGCTAAATCGTTGAACTCGGCAACTCGCGTGGTATCTGCAATCGGCACCGGCGGCCCTACATTTCCGCCCCTTGCCTCTGGTTCACCATCTGGACCACAAACAACAAAGGTTTCATCGACGGCGCCGTGGTAGCCATATGAAAACGCTAGGACTTTCGGTTTACCGGTGACTAGTCGACCGATGCGCAATGCCCACCGATTGGCGTCGGTGGCACTGAGGGTGAATGACCACAGCGGCAGTCCAAACCTGCGACTTAATTCCGCGCCAACCCATTCGGCGTCCTCGCTCGGCAGCATCGTGGTGATACCACCATCAACGGCCAGTCGCTTGTTCACAGCGGCCACCGTCGCCGCCGGTGAATGCCCGGCCATGGCCCCGGTATCACCCAAGGCGAAGTCAACGTATTCGTTACCGTCTAAGTCAACTATGCGGTTACCGTGCGCCGACGCCATTGAAACCGGGTAGCCCCCGGCCCACTTATTCATCCACGTCATCGGCACCCGACCGAATAGGTGATCGGCGGCTTCGTAAGCCGACCGGGACGATGGAGTGCGTTCGAGGTGTGTCCTGCGTTCTTGCTCCAAGAGCGTGTGCAGTTTTGCGCGGTCGATTATTGTCATTATCAGACTGTCTCCACGTCGTCAGCTAAGAGTAACTGCGGCACCGCGACAAAACGGTAGGAAAGCTCATCACCTGGTTGTCGAACTAGTATCCAGATAATGTCAAAGCGCTCATCTGGCCAGCGGTGCGGCACATCTTCGACATTGGAAATAGGGAAGTGTCGAACCAGTTTGGACATAGTGCCGTGGTGCCAAACGATCAGGGTGGATTCGGGTCGACTCAATACTTCATCAATAAGTTCTTTTTCATTGCCGTGGGTGTGACCGTCTTCGATCTTGATGTTGAGCCGATTTGCCGTCGGAGTCGCGGTATCCATCTCTCGCTTACTCTTGGCCTCATGTGTTGGCCTAGTCGCCAATACCCGCTCCGGTTTCACCACGTGCGGGTGTGAATTCGACGGGGCATGGGCGAATAGCCCCGCCAACGCTCCGGCTCTGGTCCAGCCAAGTACCGAGAGGGAATGATTGTCGATTTCGCCGTGCTTATTCACACCGTGCGGCGGCTTCCCCTCACCCGGCTTTTCACCGTGCCGCACAAACATGATGATCTGCGGTGCGCTAGCTGGCTCCGGTGGATTCATAGCCCCAATTCTAGTCGTGACCACGTCTTTCCGCTGGTGGCACTAAGCCGCTAGCGACGAGTCAAGCCCTGCAGCGATGCCTTCACCAAGGCACCCAATGTCGGCAGGTGGTAGCCGCCCTCCTGTAGGGCGACCGTGGGCAATCCCACCGCACCGAGCAACTCGCCGGCGCGGTGGTAGCCGTCCTGGGTGATCTCCAGCGGGCTCTCGGGGTCGGCAGCGGCCGCGTCGACTCCTAGTGAGAGCACCATCGCGGTCGCGTCGAAGTCCACCACCCGTTGCACGATCTTCATGATCGCGTCGAGCCAGCGCGTGTCGGCGGTACCTGGTGCCAGCGGCAGGTTCAGGTTGGCACCAGCCCCTATGCCAAAACCAACCTCGTCGGCGAATCCGGCGTAGTGCGGGAACCAACCCGCACCGGGATCAACGTGCACCGATGCATAGAGAACATCCTCTCGGGCATAGAAGATGTCTTGCGTGCCATTGCCATGGTGGGCATCGATATCGACGATGGCTACCCGCGCGTGCCCGGCTCTGCGTAGCGCCTCGGCAGCAACCGCCGCATTGTTGAGATAGCACGATCCGCGCGTGCTAGTGCACGAGCCGGCCAAATGGGTCGCCGCGCTGCGACATTCTGATCCCGCGAGCGGTGATCGCCCACGCCTCACCGATCGTGGCAGCATCGTCTTTCGGGTCGAACTCGGCGAAGGTGCGCACGGGGGACAATCCGGTCGGTACGCCGCCTTGGGCTATGAGGCCGAGATTATCGCCTGGGCGTTGTCCGCTATGGGTCGCTAAATAGGTTGAGCGGTGCCGGCAGTGCCCAACTCTCAGGATCGGCAAGTGTGGAATTGTGGGGCATGACTGAAGGGAAGGCACGACGCGACGACTGGCTCCAAAGGAGTCTCAACGTCCTTGCTATCAACGAGGTGGAGTCTCATGGTCTTCACCAAAGTCTCCTAGTGTTCGAACGTCGTCACCCGTTGCTAAGTGTGCGCCATATCCACGAAACGGCTGTAGTGGCCTTGGAACGCCACCGTAACCACGCCAGTTGGTCCGTTGCGGTGCTTGGCAATGATGAAATCCGCTTCACCGGCTCGGGGTGACTCACGTTCGTAGGCGTCTTCACGATGAAGTAGCACAACAACGTCCGCATCTTGCTCCAGGGATCCCGATTCGCGAAGATCCGCGAGCATTGGCCGCTTATCCTGACGCTGCTCAGCGCCGCGGTTCAACTGGCTGATTGCGATCACTGGAACTTCAAGCTCCTTTGCGAGAAGTTTAAGTGAGCGCGAGAACTCCGAGACTTCTTGTTGACGACTTTCAACGCGCTTGCCACTTGTCATGAGTTGTAAATAGTCAACGACAACTAACCGCAGTTCGTGCCGCTGCTTCAGGCGCCGACACTTGGCACGGATTTCCATCAAGGTCATGTTCGGTGAATCGTCAATAAACAGCGGAGCTTCACTGACGGTGCCCATCTTGCTGGCCAATTTGGCCCAGTCGTTTTCACTCATAGTGCCAGAACGCATGTGATGCAGAGGGATCTGTGCTTCGGCGGAAAGTAGGCGCATGACGATTTCGTTGCGGCTCATTTCCAAGGAAAACATGACGCTGCTAAGACCATGTTTGATGGAAGCATTGCGGCAAATATCTAGACCGAGAGTTGATTTACCAAGTGCTGGCCGCGCCGCCAAGATAATCAGCTGGCCAGGATGCAGGCCATTAGTTAATGAATCCAAATCAACGAAGCCGGTGGGCACGCCGATCATCTCGCCGCCGCGATTAGAAATCGCTTCGATTTCACTTAGTGTGTCGTTCATGATGTCGCGCAGAGGGCTGTAGTCCTCGCTCATGCGCCGATCGGTTACATCATAGACCTCGGCTTGGGCGCGGTCCACCATCTCGTCGACATCACCGGTGCCGGTGTAACCCATGCTGACGATGCGGGTGCCGGCTTCAACGAGTCGGCGCAAGATCGCTTGCTCGCGCACGATACGCGCGTAGTAATTGCCATTGGCTGCAGTTGGCACCAAGGACACCAAAGTATGTAGGTACGGTGCGCCACCAACTCGGGCGATATCACCGTTCTTGGTTAGTTCGGCAGCTACGGTAACCGCGTCGGCGGGCTCACCCTTGCTATAAAGATCTAGGATGGATCCGTAGATAGTCTGGTGCGCTGGTCGATAGAAGTCGACTTCGCGGACGGTTTCAACTACATCAGCAATGGCATCCTTGCTGAGCAGCATTGCTCCCAAGACCGACTGCTCGGCGGCAACATCATTAGGTGGGGTGCGGTCTTGACCGCGGGGCTCAACCGGCAAGGGCAACTCAATGACACTCATCTAGTTCACCTTTCCCGCTGCCAAATCCATCATGCCCTCCTGTTCTAGCAGGAGGGTCTGACGTAACGTAGGGGCGCCGCGCCAGCACTGTCCAACTACCTTGTGGACTGCCCTGTGTAGGGGTTGGGGACCACTTGCTCCTCCACGGTAAACCCTTGGGGACGGCATGGGGATGCCCTAAATATGTTCCCGGACTCCCCCGGAAACCACCGCGGTTTCCCTGTCCCCAGCCTGTGGACAAAACATTTATTTGCTAGTCGGTAATCTCAACCCATGGCTAACCCCTACCGAATCACCGTCATCTGTCTAGGCAATATCTGCCGCTCCCCAATCGGGGAGGCCGTGCTCCGCGATCGCATCGCGGCGGCCGGGCTGGCCGGCCAAGTCAGCGTTGACTCAGCCGGCACCGGGGATTGGCATATCGGGCAGGGGGCGAACGTAAAATCCATCACCACCTTGAACCAATACGGCTACGACCTTGACCACACCGCCCGACAGATCACTCCGAGTTGGTTTGCCGATATCAACCTCGCCCTGGTGATGGACACCAACAACTACGCCGACGTTGCCGCGCTCATCGAAAGCAGCGGTGCCGAGGTCGATTTGCGCATGATGCGCGCATTCGACCCCGCACTAAGTGGTATCGCCGAACCCGATCCCGCCCTTGATGTGCCTGACCCGTACAACGGCACCCTTGCGGATTTCGTCACGGTGTTGCACATGATCGAGGCCGCCGCGGATGGACTTGTGTCCGAGTTACCTCTGCGCGTATCCTGATGCCTGATTAACCTCCTCAGTCGTTTCTTCGTGAAGGGGGAAGATGTCCGAGATCGCTCCGGTGACCTCTACTACAGCTGCCAGATTCCGTTCAGTAATCGGCAAGTGATCGCATCGGTACGGGCCGAGGTCGCGCAAGCCCAGTCTGCCGCCGCCGTTTAACTCTGCCGAATACAAGCAATCTCAAGACGGTATGGGAACCGCCGCATTAATCATGTGTCTCCTGCCGTTCTTCCGCCTAGGAATGCAGAAAGCCAAACAAGGACTCGCCACCAATCGTGGAGACGCAGAGGCAGGATTGATTTACTAGATGATCATAATTGTTGCCGCCGGAGCCTCCTCAAGTTATTAGTTGAATGCGGGATCTGCGCAATATGAAGGGGCCCGGTCAGTTGACCGGGCCCCTTCAAGTTCAGTCATCGTTACGCAGTTTCCGGTCCGTACTTATTGTCACCCGGTGTACTCTTGAGGAGACCCAGAATGAGTTGCAGGATCAAGCCGATACCGCAGGCAAGAATCAACACGTAGCTGAGCAGCGCCAGCCACCCCGACTTATTCGAGTCGTGCACCCGACGAACAAAAACCGCTATCCCCGGTATCAGCGTCGCCAAGCCGAAAATCGAGCTGAGCACGCCGAAACCTGAACTCACGAGCGGGACCGCCGTATCGTTGATCATTACTTCCTGAGTCGATGCGCCAACCTGTAATCCTAAGAGCCCATCTACCCACACAAGAATCAACCCAACTACGTATACGAACAGGAAAAACCACCAGAACTCTGAACGCCTGGCACGGCCACTGAAGGTCGCGTACTTCCTAAAGCAGGTGGAAATTGCTTGACCGAGACTCATACTGGCTCCTTTGGCGGGCGCCCCTCCTCCGGAGCGCTTTGCCCTATCTTGGCCTAAGGGAATGGCAATTAGCACAAACTACGCTGTCTTTTCTCCATAATTATTCTTTCCGGGGGAACCCCCGAGCACCCAAAAGACCAGCAGGACGATATTTCCGCAGGGCACGAGTACCAGCAATTGCAGCCACCCTGACATCCCGCGATCATGCAGCCGGCGACAGCCAACCGCATAGGTCGGCACCAGCAGCGCCAGCCCAATCAAGAGTGCCAGTGCGTAGAAAATCATGCCAACCACAAGGAGCGGCCCATTCGCCTGGCCGTCTGGGTTGCCGGCACTAGAGGCCAGCACGAACCCAAGACCGATCATGGCCACAATGACAGTAACCAGGGTCTGGAACAGCATCCACCACCAAAACTCCGAACGCCTCGCCCGTCCTTCGAAAGTTCCGTACTTTTGAAAGCAAGTGCGGACCGCGGTTGTGAGAGACATTTTCTTCTCCTAACCAGCCCGACTAGGCAATTGTTCGTTAGGCGGCAACGACATCCAGTGTCAGCACCGCAACCACATCAGGATGCAATTGCACCCGGGCACTGTGCTTGCCGACGGTCTTGATCGCCTTGGGGATCTCGACCTTGCGCTTTTCGAGCACCACACCGCTTGAGTTCTTGACAGCGGCAACCACATCGGTGGTGGTGATGGATCCAAAAAGCCGGCCAGTTTCACCCGCCCGTGACGTTAACGTCACGGTGAGGGCCTCGAGTTGCTGCTTGACCTCGTTGGCATGGTCCAGGCCCCGGATCTCGCGCACCTTGCGCGCCCGCTTGATCTGGGTTACCTGCTTTTCGCCACCTTTGGTCCAGCCAATTGCCAAGCCACGTGGCATCAGGTAGTTGCGGCCGTAACCGTCTTTGACGGTTACCACATCGCCTGCGCCACCAAGGCCCGTGACTTCTTCAGTGAGAATCAGTTTCATGATCAATCAACCTATCGGGAAGTTGGGATGTAGGGCAAGAGTGCCATTTCGCGGGCGTTCTTGACGGCGGTCGCAACCGCGCGCTGCTGTTGTACTGTCAGGCCAGTTACTCGACGTGCGCGAATCTTGCCACGGTCCGACACGAACTTGCGCAGCAAGTTGACGTCCTTGTAGTCAACAACCTTTACATCTGGCTTTAGTAGTGGCGTTACCTTCTTCAACGGAATTTTGTCGCTTGCGCGCATTGGGCGCCGCTTCGTGTCTTTTTCTCTGTCTCGTCCCATGATTGGGTCGCTCCTTCTTATTGAGTCCGTGAGTGTTGGTGAAGTATTAGAACGGGGGCTCGTCGAATGCTGCGCCGGCGGCGGCAGTGGCCCAAGGGTCGTCAGCAGGTGCGCCGCCGCCGCTGTTGCCACCGGTGCTCTCACCCGGTGCACCGCCTTGACGCGCCACGCGATTAACCTTGGCGGTTGCAAAACGCAGAGCCGGGCCGACGTCTTCAACTTCGAGTTCCATTACCTGGCGCTTTTCGCCCTCGCGGGTCTCGTATGAACGTTGCTTCAACCGACCAGAGACGATTACGCGGGTGCCCTTGGTTAGCGATTCAGCGACGTTCTCAGCATATTGACGCCACACACTGCAACGCATGAATACGGTGTCGCCGTCTTTCCATTCATTGGTGGTCTTGTCAAGAACACGCGAACTTGAGGCGACGGTGAAGGAAGCAACGGCAGCACCACTTGGAGTGAAGCGCAGCTCCGGGTCATTGGTCAAGTTGCCAACGACGGTCACGGTGATATCGCCGGCGGCCATTACTTGGCTTCTTCTCTTACGTCTTCTGGGCGCATGACCTTGGTGCGCATCACGGCTTCGTTGAGACCCAGTTGACGGTCTAATTCAGCTACAGCAGCCGGGGTAGCAGTGAGGTTGATTACCGCGTAAATGCCTTCGGTCTTCTTATTGATCTCATAGGCCAACCGACGCCGACCCCAGATATCAACGCGCTCAACACTGCCACCATCGCCCTTGACCACATTCAAAAAAGTGTCAAGGCTCGGAGCAATTGTCTTTTCTTCCAGATCAGGGTCCAAAATGACCATGACTTCATAACGACGCATAGACAACCCACCTCCTTTGGACTAAGCGGTCACGGTCGATCCGTGACAGGAGGGTTTCTGCGTGCCTGCGGTTTGACGAAAAACCACTTCGCCGGGTTACAGGGCTCCGCAAGAGTAGCGGTGCTGGGGTCCTATCCCGAAATTGGGGTTAGCCCTAGGCCCCGAAATCAGCCTTTCGGTACCTAAAGTCGTACCAATTGCGGTACCGACTACCCATGGCCTTGACCCTTCCACTCCCCGATGAGCCCGCCGAACGGCTCGGGGTCCTCGCGGACCAAACCGGTCACAGCCAGCAGGCCCTGGTTCGCACCGCTGTTGAGCAATTTCTTGTCCACCAAGAACTCAAGCACTTAAACCCCTGGCTTCGAGCTCACGTGAAAGGGCCAGTTGGCAGCCATCGTGTACTGCGATTCCAGTGTGCTCCTAAAGCACAGGGGAAGGAAACAGATAGCCCGGGGGTTGCCTCCATGATCGATAACTTCGTAGAAAGCGGCGCTACCTTGATTACGTCTGAACTTGCCCGAGTCGAAATTCGACGCGCATTCATTCGAGATGCAGCTTTGACCGGCTGTGCAGTGCCTGCGGATGTGCTTGCTGTTGCCAGTCAGGTTGAAACGGCGCGCCTAGGAACACTCGGTGCCTTGCACCTAGCCACGGCCCTGCTCGGTGGTTCACATGTTCTACTCACCCGCGATACCCAATTATCACGCGCTTGCTAAGGGGTCGGGCTGGCAGTCTCCTGGGATCCGCCTGACTTGCTCGGGCACGGGCCGCTGGGCCACGCGCCGTAGGCTGGGCCCATGCGCCTAGCGACATGGAACGTTAATTCCGTGACCGCGCGGCTGCCCCGGGTTCTCCAGTGGTTGTCGGTGAACCAGCCCGATGTGGTGGCACTACAAGAACTTAAGTGCACCGACACCGCCTTCCCAACCATGGATATTCAGGCTTTGGGGTATGAAGTCGCCTCGCATGGCACCGGCCGCTGGAACGGGGTCGCGCTGCTCAGCCGCATAGGTCTGGTCGACGTCAACCGCGGCCTTATCGACCAACCGCAATATGAAGATGCCGACGAACCTCGAGCCATCGGGGCCACCTGCGGTGGTGCTCGCATCTGGAGCATCTACGCCCCCAATGGGCGCGAACCTGGGCACGACCATTACCAGTACAAGCTCAATTGGTTCACCGCACTTGAAGTAACAATCGGTAAAGAGTTGTCCGCAGCCCCAGACCGCCCCCTTGCGGTTATCGGCGACTACAACATCGCGCCAACCGATGAGGATGTTTGGGATATCAGCCAGTTCAGCGAAAGCACACATGTTACCGAGGCGGAGCGTGCGGCTTTAGCGAAATTACGCTCAGCCGGTTTGGTCGAAGTTCTGCCCCGCGCCCTGAAGGGTTACCCATTCACCTTCTGGGATTACCGGCAAGCCGCATTTGGTCGCGGTTGGGGTATGCGAATCGATTTGGTTTACGCGAACGAACTATTTGCCGCACACGTAACTGATGCCTATGTCGATCGCGAGGAACGCAAGGGTAAAGGTGCCTCTGATCACGCACCCGTGGTTGTCGATCTGGATCTTGGTTAATATGCCACTTATTGTCCGAACCATTACCGC